>NZ_JBSFTC010000031.1:0-68797 GCF_053590415.1 Nonomuraea sp. NPDC003201 | reverse complement strand
CCGAACTTCTCGAGGATCTGCTCGCTGGTCCAGCCCAGCGCCTTGAGCAGCACCGTGACGGCCTGCTTGCGCTTGCGGTCGATGCGCACACCGACGCTGTCGCGCTTGTCGATCTCGAACTCCAGCCAGGCACCCCGCGACGGGATGACCTTGCAGCCGAACAGGTCCTTGTCGGACGTCTTGTCGACATTGCGTTCGAAGTAGACACCGGGCGAACGGACCAGCTGCGAGACTACGACACGCTCGGTGCCGTTGATGATGAATGTGCCCTTCGGCGTCATGAGCGGGAAATCGCCCATGAACACCGTCTGGCTCTTGATCTCACCGGTGGTGTTATTGATGAACTCCGCCGTCACGAACATCGGGGCGGAGAAGGTCATGTCCTTGTCTTTGCACTCATCTACTGAGTACTTCGGCGGCTCGAATCGGTGGTCGCGGAACGACAAGGACATGGTCCCCGAGAAGTCCTCGATCGGACTGATCTCTTCGAAGATCTCTTCGAGGCCCGACTGAGTCGGGACGTCCTTGCGCCCGGCCTGGCGAGCCGCCTCTACCCGGGCCTTCCACTTCTCGTTTCCGAGCAGCCAGTCGAACGACTCGGTCTGCAGAGCGAGAAGGTCAGGAACTTCGAGGGGCTCCTGGATGCGCGCGAATGACACGCGACGGGGACCAGCGGGTACGGCGGAGGCGTTGCGCGAGGCTGCCAACAGATGTCCTTCCGAGGGCTCGCGGCGGACTGACTACACGCACGCCAGACAACCTCGCAACGTGAGCAAGCGGAGCGGGTCGTCAAAGGGCAGCGCAAAGGGGCAGTGTAGCCGAACGGCACACGCCTGTCCACTTCGCTCTCGCTTCATGCTCCACGTTGGTCGCAGCATCGCCCGTTCAGGCGGAAACGTCAAGCCCACAAGCCCGACTTTTAGCCGACTAGGGGCCCGGACGCTGGGTTTTCTCCCCTGTGTGACCGGGCGCCTACCGCCAGGCCCAAGACGATACCCGCGAACGGGGGCGGTTAACGCTCCGTCACACCGGGGGCCGAACCCATGCCGACAACCGGTGTAGCTGTGACGGAGATACCCGCCCCAATGGCTTCGCTAAACCTGATTTTTGGTAACAATTGAACGAAGCGGCGCGCCGTGGGCGTCAGGCGGTCCCCAGCAGGGTCGACAGGTCGGCCACCAGCCAGCGTGATCCTTGCCGGACCATGACGAACCTGGCGCGGTTCTGAGTGAACTGTTGCTGTGGCACGGCCTCGCCCGGAACGTTCTTGACCATACCCGTGTTCACGAACAGCAGAACCTCTACGCGATCGGGCGCCGCCCGCTCGACCGCCGCCCCCGCCACGGCCGCGGTCTGCACGATCTTCTGCGCCTTGGCCCTGGACACCAGGGACGTGGTCAGCTCCTTGTAGTGCTTGGTCAACTCCCCGGTCGTGTGCGTCCCCGCCCGGGCCAGATCCTCCTCCACCGTCCGGTAGTCGTAGGAGAGCAGATCGGGCGCCACCTTCTTGGCCTCCGCCATCGCCTGCGTCCCGGCCGCGTCGGCCGCCCGCAGGTCGCGCAGGTTGAACCACATCGTGGGCACCAGCACCCCGGCCACCACCACGAGGATCCCCAGCAGCACGATCGTGACCGTCCTCACCTGGCCCTCCACCGCCTCATGTCACCTGCACCGCCTTGGACACCAGCCAGGCGCCGCCGACCTTGGCCAGCTCCATCGACCACCGGTAGTACCGCTCCTGCGGCGGGCTCTTGGAGCCGTCCCAGCGGATCTCCACGTCGGCCACGACCAGCACCTTGGCCGTGGCACCGGCCATGGAGGCCAGCCCCGTGGCACGCAGCACGCCGTGCTGGATGACCTTGTTCTCGACCGTGGTGGACTTGAGCTTGGCCGCGTTGGCCTCGTACTCCGCCCTGGCCGGCCCGGTCGAGGTGTCGAGGATGCGCTTGATGTCGGCGTCGACGGTCTTGTAGTCGAGCGAGATCAGGTTCTTCGCGTGGGTCCCCGCCGCCAGGAGCGCCGCCTGCTTGTCGCCTGCCCTGCCCTGCTCCTCGCGCGCCTGTGCGGCGATCCACACGCCCAGTCCGACCAGCACCGCGAGCACTCCGCTGAGCGCGGCGATCAGGATGCGGGCGGGCCGGGCGGCAAGTCCTGCCACGTCACTCACCCCTTCCCCAGCCGGTCGCCGGATCATAACCCCCGGCTTCGCGCTGGAGCCCCCGAACCAACCGAGACGGTAGAGGACGTGGCAGGAATCGGGCAACGAGCCCGGATCTCCCCGATATGCCCCCAGGCGGCCCTGAGTTGCCCGCTGACGGCCTGGCACCGCCGTACCTGACAGGAAAGTCAGGGGGTCACTGAACGCCGTGGAGGTAGGCGTTCACGAGGCGGGGATACTCCTCCAGCCAGTTGCGCCCGCGTTCGTCGACGAACGACCCCTGCGGCGGGATCACGCCGTTGGCCGCCAGCCACGTCCCCGGCGGCTGCTGCGAACGACGGATCCTGTTGCCGGTGGGCATGAGCTGCGGCGGGATCGGCGGCAGCATGCCGGGGTCGAGCCCCATCTGGGCCTCGGCCTCCAGCTCGGAGAGGTCCTTCTCCTCCGACATGCCGATGGGGCCGTGCCTCCTGGCGTTGAGGAACTGCCGCACCACCGGCTCATCGCTCGACAGCAGCATCTCGCGCGGGCCGAACATGACCAGCTCGCGCCTGAACAGCATCCCGATGCTGTCGGGGACCGTACGGGCGGTGTTGATGTCGTGTGTCACGATCAGGAACGTCGCCTCGATCTCGGCGTTGAGGTCGACGATGGTCTGGTTGAGCAGCGCGGTGCGGACCGGGTCGAGGCCGGAGTCGGGCTCGTCGAACAGGATGATCTCCGGGTCCAGCACCAGCGCCCTGGCCAGCCCCGCGCGCTTGCGCATGCCGCCGGAGATCTCCCCGGGCAGCTTGGACTCCGCGCCGACCAGGCCGACCAGCTCCACCTTCTCCATCACGATCTGGCGGATCTGCGACTCGGTTTTCTTGGTGTGCTCGCGCAGCGGGAAGGCGATGTTGTCGTAGAGGTTGAGCGAGCCGAACAGCGCCCCGTCCTGGAAGAGCACCCCGAACAGCCGGCGCAGCTCGTAGAGCTTGTTCTCGTTGCAGTTGGCCAGGTCGTAGCCGTCGATCCAGATGTGCCCGCGATCGGGCCGCAGCAGGCCCACCAGCGTCTTGAGGAAGACCGACTTCCCGGTGCCCGAGGGGCCGAGCAGGACGGAGATCTCGCCCGCGGGGAGCGTGAGCGAGACGTCCTCCCAGATGACCTGCCGGCCGAACGACTTGGTCAGCCCGTCGACCACGACCTCGACTCCCACTGGACACCTTCCGATCGCAGGCAGTATTCAGGGGCCTCTCAACCGTAACGGCGGCGGATCGAATTGGAACCCGTTCCAATAACTTGTTACGGCGCGGTTATGAGCCCTCCGGACCGGCGAGCGCCTGCAGGCCGGGCCGCAGCAGCCGGGCGATCTCCTCCTGCGGCACCCCGCGCAGCTCGTCGAGGTCGAGCAGCTGATGCCCGACGGTCACGCCGAGCATGATCATCATCATCAGCGCCGCCCGCAGCCTCGCGTCCTCGCCCGGTACGGCCTGGGCCAGCCGGTCGATCTGCTCGCCCAGCACCTTGCGCGCCGAGACGGCCGCCTCGGGGTGCGTGAGCATGGACCGCATCATGGCCAGCGAGCTCTGCGGCAGCTCGCCCAGCTTCAGGCCGAGCGTGCCGAGCACCTGCTCGACCGCCTCGTCGGCGCTCAGCGCGGCGTGCGCGACCGGCGCCACCCGCACGGCCCGCTGGAAGAGCTCCTGCTTGCTGCCGAAGTACTGCATCACGAGGGCGGGATCGACTTCGGCCCGCTTGGCGATGGCCCTGATGGTGGCCCGCTCGAACCCGACCTCGGCGAACAGCGCCCTGGCGGACTCCAGGATCCGCTCCTCGCTCCTGCGCCGCCGCTCGGCCCGCGGAAGCCCCTTCTCGACCACGCCCCGACTCTACATGCGTTGACCGACCTCGCCCATTCGCTCTACGCTCGTTGAGTCAACGCCTGTTGAGCAAACTGAGAGGGATTCCCCATGTCCATCGAAGAGATCGTCACCGCCTATCACGCGGCCATGCTCCACAAGTCCGCCGACGAACTGGCCGACCTCTACGCGGAGGACGCGCTGCACGAGTTCCCGTTCGGAGGGCTGGCGCCGTTCAAGGGGAGGGAGGAGATCCGCGCCGGGTACCGGGCGATGTGGGGCGCGATGCCGTTCAGGCCCGACGAGGTACGGCGCGTCTCGCTCCACCGGGCGACCGACCCGGAGGTCGTGCTGGTGGAGCAGGACACGTCCGTCACGGTCGCCGGGCAGTTGATCACCGTCCCGGGCCTGCTCGTGCTCAGGATCAGGAACGGCCTGATCATCCACACCAGGGACTACATGGACACCGGCGCCGTCACCCAGGTCCGCGCCGCCGCAGCCGCGCTCAAGCCTGCGTGAGGTCGAAGACCGTCGTCCCTCCCACGGTGGTGGCGGTGAAGGTCTCCTGCACCCAGGCCGCGATCCGGGCCGCGTCGTCGCTGCCGGCCGTGCTGCGGCCGCCCATCCCCATCCCCATCCCCGTGCCGATGAAGTAATGGATCTTCTTCTCGGCGACGTACTGCTTGAACTGCCCCAGCGTCGGCGCGGGGTCGGTGCCGTTGAAGCCGCCCACCGCCATCACCGGCCCGCCGGCGGCCAGCTGGTAGCCGGCCGCGTTGTTGGAGCCCACCGTCGCCGCCACCCACGTGTACGCGGAGGCGTCCGTCTTCAGCAGCGCGGTCAGCTCGGCGGCCGGGGTGCCCGCGTTGAGCAGCCCGCCCATGCCGCCGCGCCCCATCCCCCGGCCACCGGGCGGCGCCTGGAACGCCTGACGGCCAGGTGACCCGACGTTCCCGGGCATCCGCCGGAACTGCCGGCCGCCGCCCCCGAACCCGCCGGGCCCGCCGAAGCCCCTGCCACCGGTGGAGGGCCCCGCCGTCGGAATGGCTCCGGTGTGCGCCGACGAGGCCGTGTCCACCGCGTACGCGGCCGGACCCGCAAGGGACGCCAGGCACGCCACCGCGGCGACGGCCACCACGACCAGCGCCCGGCGCACGAACAACATCGCCAGGGCCGCCCCCAGCCCCGCCACCAGCACGACCACGCCCAGCCAGGAGTTCCACTCCGCGCTGCGCGACAGCAGCACGTACGACCACACGGCCGTACCGGCCGTGACCACCGCCAGCGACCGGTACGCCCGCCGCTCCCACAGGACGGCCGCTCCCATGCCCACCAGCACCGCGATCGCCGGCGCCAGGGCCACGGTGTAGTACGCGTGGAAGATGCCCTGCATCAGGCTGAAGACCAGCCCGGTCACGATCAGCCAGCTCCCCCAGACCCAGGTGGCGGCCCGGACCGGATCGACCCGCGGCGCCCGCCGCGTGACCCAGGTGACGGCGGCCAGGAGCACCAGCGCCGCCGGAAGCAGCCAGGCGATCTGCCCGCCCGCCTCGGTGTCGAACAGCCGCAGCCACCCGGCCTGCTGGTTCAGGTTGCCCAGCCCGCCGTAGTCACCGCCGTTGAGCCGCCCGATCCCGTTGTAGCCGAGCGCCAGCTCCAGCACGCTGTTGGTCTGGGACCCCCCGATGTACGGCCGCTCGGAGGCCGGCACCAGCGCCACCGCCAGCACCCACCACCCGGCCGAGACCACCATGGCCACCCCGGCCAGCGACAACTGCCACATCCGCCGCCAGAACGGCACCGGCGCCGTGACGAGATAAACCAGGGCGAACCCCGGCAACACCAGGAACGCCTGCAACATCTTCGCCAGGAACGCGAACCCGATCGCCGCCCCCGCCAGCGCCAGCCACCGCGTGGCCCCGCGTTCCTGCGCCCGCACCACGCAGTACCCGGCGGCCGTCAGCAGCAGCACCAGCAGCGCGTCGGGGTTGTTGAACCTGAACATCAGCACGGCCACCGGCGTCAGCGCCATCACGGTCCCGGCCAGCAGCCCGGCCCACACGTTGGCCAACCTGCGCACGGACGCGTACACCAGCGCCACCGTGCCGACGCCCATGAGCGCCTGAGGAATGAGAATGGCCCAGGAATTGAGCCCGAACAGCCGCACGCTGAGCGCCATCGGCCACAGGGAGGCGGGCGTCTTGTCGACGGTTATCGCGTTCGCGGCGTCGGAGGACCCGAAGAAGAACGCCGTCCAGCTCTGGCTGCCCGCCTGAACGGCCGCCGAATAGAACGAATTTGCCCATCCGGAGGCGCCGAGGCCCCAGATGTAGAGCACTCCGGTGCCAATGAGCAGGGCGGTCAGCGCCCAACGGGACTTCGCTTCGGTAACCACAGCTCGCACGCTAGGCAAGCCGCTTCGCGGCGCGATGAGACGGACATGAGAATCTCCTGAGCGAGGCCGCTCAGGGCACGAAAAAGGGGCGGCGGACATCCGGCACCAGGATGTCCCCGCCCCTTTTCAGCGAACAGAAACCGTCTTACTTGACGGTCACGGTGGCGCCGGCGCCCTCGAGGGCAGCCTTGGCCTTCTCCGCCTGCTCCTTGTTGACCTTGCCGTCGAAGACAGCCTTGGGAGCGCCGTCCACCAGGTCCTTGGCCTCCTTGAGGCCCAGGGACGTGAGGGCGCGGATCTCCTTGATGACCTGGATCTTCTTGTCGCCGGCAGCCTCGAGGATGACGTCGAACTCGTCCTGCTCCTCAACGGCCGGGGCCTCGGCGCCACCCGCGGGGGCGGCGGCGGCAACGGCGACGGGGGCGGCGGCCTTGACGTCGAAGACCTCTTCGAACTGCTTCACGAACTCGGACAGCTCGAGGAGGGTCATCTCCTTGAACGCGTCGAGCAGCTCGTCGGTGCTGAGCTTCGCCATGATGCTTTTTCCTTACGTTCGGGACTTGCTGAAACTAGAAACGGGACCGCGGGTGTTGCGGCAACCCCCGTGTTACTCGCCCGCCTCGTCGCGCTTCGCGCGCAGGGCGTCGGCCAGCTGAGCCATCTGCGTGGGGAGCGCGGCGAACACAGCAGCGGCAGCGCTCTGCTTCGCCTTGAGCGCGCCAGCAAGCTTCGCGAGGAGGACCTCGCGGGACTCGAGGTCGGCGAGCTTGGTGATCTCGGTGGCGTCGAGCGTCTTGCCCTCGAGGACACCGCCCTTGATCACCAGAAGGGGATTGGCCTTGGCGAAGTCACGCAGACCCTTGGCGGCCTCGACAACGTCGCCGTTGACGAAGGCGATCGCGGTCGGACCGGCGAGCAGGTCATCGAGACCCGAGAATCCGGCCTGGTTGGCCGCAATCTTGGTCAGGGTGTTCTTCGCCACGGCGAACTTCGCATTCTCACCGAGAGACTTACGCAGCTCCTTGAGCTGCGCGACGGTGAGACCGCGGTACTCGGTCAGAACGGCGGCAGCGCTGCCTTCGAACTCACTCTTGAGCTCGGCAACCGCTGTCGCCTTATCCGCCCTCGCCATGGGCCTCCTTCCAGATGTGCCGCCGGCGAAGGCCCTGAAAATGAGAACAGCCCCGGGCGCAGGGCGCACACGGGGCTCACGCACATGGGTCACACCATGTGGGAAACTCGCATCACACCTGCGCGGGCCGTCCACAAGATGTGGATCCTTCGGTCGCCAGGCATTGAGGCACCTGACGACGACCGGCGGTCTTCGGCAACGACCAGACTACGTCCTGGCCGCCGAGTTTCCAAATCGTTCTCAGTTGGTGGTGCCCTTGGGCATCTCTCCGACCTGGTCAGCGGGCGGGGCCTCGATGCTCACCGGCTCGTTGAAGCCCTTGAAGAGCAGGGTGGCGTCGAGCGTGGCGCCTTCCTTGGAGCCGTTCAGCGCGAGCTTGCGCGGCAGGCCGTCGGAGGCCACCCAGATGTCGAACTTGACGTCCTTGAGCTCCGCCAGGTTCGTACGCGCCTGCTCCTGCTGGTCGGCGGGCAGCAGCTGCACGGCCGCGTCCACCGGGAACGTGCCGCTGTAGTGCGTGGTGTCCGTACCGTTGACGCTCTCGTTGCCGGCCGACTTCACGTCCTGCGAAGCCGTGACGAGCTTGGTCACGTTGCCCAGGTCGAACTGCTGGATCTTGCTCAGGTAGTCGTTCACCTGCGAGGAGTCGCCCATCTCGCTGAGCGATACCTTGATCCACGGCTTGGTCGCGCCCACGAGGTCCTTGAGCGCCTCCACCTTGACGTAGACGGTGTCGCCCTGCAGCACGGCGCGCACGCCGCCCGGCAGGCTCTTCCCGCCCATGTCGACGGTGTCCAGGGTGAGGTCCACGGCGAGCTGGGGCTTGCTCTGGTAGAGCATGCGTCCCTGCACCTTGCCGGAGCCCTCCTGCGGGTGCGTGACGTTCACCACGGCGTCGACCGTGTAGCTGCTGACCTCGGAGGTCTTCTGCGCGGCCTGCGCGAGCACCTCAGAGGCGGCCAGGTTGACCTGGATGGGCTGGGCGTTCGATCCACAACCGGCGACCGCCGCCACGACGAGCGCGGCACCGGCCGCAGTGAGTCCTATCGTGCGCTTCAGCATGTCTTGACCCTACTTTTAAGTGGCATCGCCGTAGCGACTTCCCCTCATAAATAAGGGAAAACCCAGGGTTATCCCCCACACCCCTCACACATTCCCTGCACAACTCGACTCAGCCCAGGCCCACCTGCCTGAAGACCTCGGGTGAGCCATTCCAGCCCGGCGCCGCGAGCCGGAAAGCCACCACACCGCGATCACGGCCCTGCCCACCGCCCGAGCGACCCCACCCACCGCCCGAGCGCACCCGACGCCGCCGCACGCGCCCCCTCGAGGCATTCAGCCCCGCGCGGGGCCGCCTGCGCGAGGCGAAAGGCCGCCATCGCTATCACGGCCCCCACCGCCTGAGCGCAACCGACAGCGCCACACACGCCCGCCCAAAGCCACCGGCAAGCCACATCGAGGCGCCCGGCCCCGCGCGGATCCCCAGGCGCGGGTGGGCTGTGGTGGGGCGTGAGCTGCGGCGCGGGTGGGCCGTGGTGTGGGTGGCCGTGGTGTGGGTGGCCGTCGTGCGGGCGGGCCATGGGTGGCCGTCGTGCGGGCGGGCCGTGCCGCAGATGCCCGCAGCGCGGGTCCGATGAGGCACAGGGCGCGTGAATCCGGGCGTTCGTCCCGCGCCGCTCGGCGGCGGTCCCCGTACGGCGGGGCCGTGGCCACGGCCCTCCACGGGAAAGCGGCTCGCCGCGCGGGAAACCACGGCCTGCCCCAGGAAAAAGAAAGAGCCCCGCCCGAAACCGGGCGAGGCTCAATCAGAAAAAACGCTTACGCGTCGAGGTCAGCGGTGAGGCCGCGCGTGACGTTCGGGTCGACCGGGACGCCGGGGCCCATGGTCGTGGAGAACGTGACCTTCTTCAGGTAGCGCCCCTTGGCCGCGGACGGCTTGAGACGCAGCACCTCGTCAAGGGCGGCGGCGTAGTTCTCGATGAGCTGGCGCTCGCCGAACGACGTCTTGCCGATGATGAAGTGGAGGTTGGCCTGGCGGTCGGTGCGGAACTCGATCTTGCCGCCCTTGATCTCCGTGACGGCCTTGGCGACGTCGGGCGTCACCGTGCCGGTCTTGGGGTTGGGCATGAGACCACGCGGGCCGAGCACGCGGCCCAGGCGACCAACCTTGCCCATCATGTCGGGCGTGGCCACCACGGCGTCGAACTCGTTGAGCCGGTTGCCCTTGGAGATCTCGTCGATCAGCTCGTCGGCGCCGACGATGTCGGCGCCCGCCTCGCGGGCCGCCTCGGCACGGTCACCGGTCGCGAAGACCAGGACCCGGGCGGTCTTGCCGGTGCCGTGCGGGAGGTTGACCGTGCCGCGCACGATCTGGTCGGCCTTACGAGGGTCGACGCCCAGCCGCAGCGCGACCTCGACGGTGGCGTCGAACTTGGTGGTCGACGTCTCCTTGGCCAGCTTCGCTGCCTCGACGGGCGTGTAGAGCTTGTCGCGGTCGACCTTGCCGGCCGCGTCCTTGTGCGCCTTGCTGCGCTTCATTGCTAACTCCTAGTGGTACGCGGGCCCGAGGGCCCTCCCACAACGTCTGGAAAGGGTGTTACTCGGCGACGGTGATGCCCATCGACCGGGCGGTGCCGGCGATGATCTTCTCGGCCGCCTCGATGTCGTTGGCGTTGAGGTCGGGCATCTTCGTCTCGGCGATGCTGCGCAGCTGCTCGCGGCTGAGCTTGCCCACCTTGTCGCGGTGCGGGACCGCGCTGCCCTTGTCGAGACCCAGGGCCTTCTTGATCAGCTCAGGCGCCGGCGGCGTCTTCGTGATGAAGGTGAAGCTGCGGTCTTCGAAAATGGTGATCTCAACGGGGATGATGTTGCCCCGCTGGGACTCCGTCGCAGCGTTGTACTGCTTGACGAAGTCCATGATGTTCACACCGTGGGGACCGAGCGCGGTACCCACCGGCGGCGCCGGGGTGGCCTGTCCAGCGGGGAGCTGGACCTTCACCAGAGCGGCGATTTTCTTCTTCGGAGGCATTTGTCCTTCTCCGGGTCCTGATTGCGATGCCTGTCAGGGCCAGCGGATTGCAGCCCTGACACGTCGGAGGCCGCCCTCATGATCAGGCGGCCGACCGAACGTCTCAGTGTATGTGATTGTCCTAGATCTTCGAGACCTGGTTGAACGAGAGCTCAACCGGGGTCTCGCGGCCGAAGATCGAGACGAGCACCTTGAGCTTCTGCGACTCGGGGCTGATCTCGCTCACCGAGGCCGGCAGGGTGGCGAACGGGCCGTCCATGACCGTGACGGACTCGCCGATCTCGAACTCGACCGCGGGGCCGGCGCTCGCCTTGGAGGCGGCCTTCTTGGTCTCCTCGGTCGGCTCGGGCGCCAGCAGCTTGGCGACCTCGTCGAGGCTGAGCGGGCTCGGCTTGTTGGACAGGCCGACGAAGCCGGTCACACCGGGCGTGTTACGCACGGCGGCCCAGGACTCGTCGGTCAGCTCCATGCGCACCAGCACGTAGCCGGGCAGCACGCGCTCCTTGACCGGCACCTTCTTGCCGCTCTTGAACTCCTGGACGGTGTGCGTCGGCACCTCGACCTGGTAGATGTAGTCTTCCATGTTGAGCGACACGTTGCGGCTCTCGATGTTGGACTTCACGCGATTCTCGTAACCGGCGTAGGAGTGGATGACGTACCACTCACCGGGAAGGCCGCGCAGCGAGCTCTTGAACTCCTCGACGGGATCGACGTCGGGAAGAACCGTCTCGTCCTCGACGTCGGAAGCCTCGGCTGCCTCGTCGCTCTCCGCGACCTCGGCCTCCTCCTGGAGCTCCGCCTCCTCGGCGGACTCCTCAGTGGCCTCTTCCAGCTCGTCGTCCCACTCCTCGCGGGACTCGCCGGCCGGAACTGAAGACTCGGACACGGTGACTCTTCCTCTTTCGTCGTATCGAACTGGCGACTCCGTCAGCTGTCACCGGCGGCGTCTCGATCAGCCGCCGCCGAAGACCTTGAGGACTGCCCATCCCAGGGCGCTGTCGAGCCCGTACACGATCGCCACCATGATCAGAACGAATACCAGAACGACCGTGGTGTAGGTGATGAGATCCTTGCGTGTCGGCCAGATGACCTTGCGGAGCTCGTTGACGACCTGCCGATAGAAAAGGGCAGGCGAAGTGCGCGTCTTCTTCTCGCCACTCGGCTTGTCTGCGGTCTCGCCGCGCGTGTCGATCGCCACAGTCCTCACCTGAATCTGTCGTATCCAACGCAGTTTTGCGGCGCGCTTACACGCCCATTATTGCGCGGACCGCACTCGCAGGGCACGAGGGACTCGAACCCCCAACCGCCGGTTTTGGAGACCGGTGCGCTACCAATTGCGCCAGTGCCCTATGTCGCTAGACCAGACTACCCTGATCGACCCACTGCCTGGACCGAACCGCTCACCGACATGCGGTGCGGAAGGACCGATCGAAAGCATACGGGTGATTGCCGGGTACGTCGAACCCAATCCCGATCGCCCAGGTCACCGAGCACATGGGACCATGGAACCATGTCCACCCGACCCCGCGTCTCCGCGAGAATCTCCGCTATTTCCGAGTCCGCCACGCTCGCCGTGGACGCCAAGGCCAAGGCGATGAAGGCGGCCGGGCGGCCCGTCATCGGCTTCGGCGCGGGCGAGCCCGACTTCCCGACGCCCGGCTACATCGTCGAGGCGGCGATCCAGGCCGCCCGCGAGCCGCGCTTCCACAAGTACACGCCGGCGGGCGGCCTGCCCGAGCTCAAGCAGGCCATCGCCGACAAGACCCGGCGCGACTCCGGCTACGCGGTCGAGGCCTCGCAGGTGCTGGTCACCAACGGCGGCAAGCAGGCGGTCTACGAGGCGTTCGCGACGCTGCTCGACCCGGGCGACGAGGTCCTGGTGGTGGCGCCCTACTGGACCACCTATCCCGAGGCGATCAAGCTGGCCGGCGGCGTGCAGGTCGACGTCGTGACCGACGAGTCCACCGGCTACCTGGCGAGCGTCGAGCAGCTGGAGGCCGCGCGCACCGAGCGGACGAAGGTCCTGCTGTTCGTCTCGCCGTGCAACCCGACGGGCGCCGTCTACTCCCGCGAGCAGACGGAGGCGATCGGCCGCTGGGCGGCCGAGCACGGCCTGTGGGTCGTCACGGACGAGATCTACGAGCACCTCGTGTACGGCGGCGCCGAGTTCACCAGCATCGCCACGGCCGTGCCCGAGCTGGGCGACCGGGTCGTGATCCTCAACGGCGTGGCCAAGACCTACGCGATGACCGGCTGGCGCGTGGGCTGGCTGATCGGCCCCGCCGACGTGGTCAAGGCGGCCACCAACCTGCAGTCCCACGCCACCTCCAACGTCGCCAACGTCTCCCAGGTGGCCGCGCTGGCCGCCGTGTCCGGCGACCTGTCGGCGGTGGCGGAGATGCGCACGGCGTTCGACCGGCGCCGCCAGACGATGGTCCGGATGCTCAACGAGATCCCGGGCGTGTTCTGCCCGGAACCGAAGGGGGCGTTCTACGCGTACCCGTCGGTCAAGGAGCTGATCGGCAAGGAACTGCGCGGCCGGCGGCCGCAGTCGTCCGGAGAGCTGGCCGAGCTGATCCTGGAGGAGGCCGAGGTGGCGGTGGTGCCGGGCGAGGCGTTCGGGACGCCGGGCTACTTCCGCCTGTCGTACGCGCTGGGCGACGACGACCTGGTCGAGGGCGTCAGCCGGGTGGCCAAGCTGCTGTCAGAGGCGCACTAGTCGTTCAGGGTGCCTGGTCCAGGGCGACGCCGGCGGCGACGTGCCTGATCTGGGCGGCCAGGCCGGGCGTCGCGGCGATGTAGACCGCGGTGCCCGGCCGCTGCAGCCACATGAAGTTGCGCACGCCGGTGCGCGTGTTCCAGCGCAGCGCCGGCATGCCCCGGTACGTCGTCAGCGACGACCTGGCGACCAGCGTGACGAACTCCTCGGCGGTCCGCGCCCCGCACACGACGCCGACGTACATCTGCTCGTCCTCGCGCCGCCAGATCACGCCCTTGGCCTCCAGCGGGCGGGTGAGCGAGCCCAGGCGGCCGAACGAGCCCGCCCTGGTCATCCCCTCGGGCATGGTGGGCAGCCCCACCGTGGTCTGGCCGCAGGCCAGCCGGACGCCGCGGTGCGGGACGTGCGCGGAGGACGGCGGCGAGGCGATCGCCTCGGGCGCGGGCACGTCGTCCGCGCCGCACCCGCCCAGCGCGAACATGAGGAGCACCGCTGCCAGACGCCGCATCGACCCCCCAAGGAACGCATGGAAAAGGCTCTTAGTCTCCTACAGGACTCTTGACTGAGGCAGCAATTGCCACCAGTTCGCCACCGAGGGAATCGCTGACCCGGATCCACGCCCCCGTGCCCGCGCGCTCCATCCAGATGATCATCCGGCCGCCGTTCGGATGCCTGCCGACCACGGCGGGCCTGCCGCGCACGGTGACGGGGCGGGCGTCGAGCAGGGCGGCCTTCCTGGTGTAGCTCACCCAGTCGGCGGCGGGCTCGACCTGGGCCTCCACGTACCGCTCGGCCGAGCCGAACCTGGCCCACGACCCCTTCGGCTTGACGGACCCCCCGCCGCTGCGCTCCAGCCCCGCGGGGAGGTAGGTGAGCCAGAGATCGTCGGAGACCACCGCGAGGGTGGCCTCGGCGACGGAGGCCCCGACCATGACAGGGCCCTCCACAGGGGCCGGGCGCGGACGCCCGAACCCCGAGGAGAAGAGCGCGTAGATGATCAGAGATGTCGCCGCGAAGGCCAGCGCCGTGAGCGCCGCGCGGCCTCCCTGCCCGATGCCGGCAGGCCCCTCAGGGATCATGCAAGGTTGATCCCCCGTTCGGCCTCATCCGTACCGCCTGTTCAGCCGGTCGCGCGGATGCCTGCCGCGATCTTCCTGGCCTCGGCCGGGCCGTCCACGTCCTTGGCGTAGTCGGGGCTGATGCACACCTCGACCGCGAGCCCGTCGCGCAGCTTCCAGGCGATCGTGAGCGTGCCCTCCGACACGACCTCGCCGCCCTCGCCGAGCGTCGCCAGGCGCGCCTTCGCGCCGCCGATGTCCACGGTCTCGGCGCCGGCCTTGGGGAAGCGGGCGATGGCGTTCTTGGCGGCCTCTCCCTCGAACACGATCACCTGTACGGAGTAGCGCCCCGGCTCGTTGCCCGGCTTGTCATAGGTGGTGGTGAAACTGTGCTTGCCGAACCCGTCCTTGCCCGACCACTTGCCCCATTCGAGCCCTTCCGGCAGGTAATCCAGGCGGATGCCGCCGAACTCCCGCCCGTCACCCAGATCACCCAGATCCTGCGGCATGGTGACAGGCGGCGGCTCCAGGGTGAGCTCGACATGGCTGCCGGGCGCGACCTGCTCCCCGGCCGCGGGCTTCTGCCCGATCACCCGGTTGTTCCGCACCTCCTCCGCCGCCATGTCGGCCAGCAGCCCGGCCGCGCGCAGCAGGGGCACCGCCTCGGTGACGGGCTTGCCCGTCACGTCCGGCACGGTCACGTCGTTCCGCACCACGGCCCGGTCCTGACCGGTCGCGGCCTCCCCGCCGGCGGGTTCCCCGGAGTTCAGCGCCACGGGCACGGCCACCGCCACCGCCGCCGTGACGAGCGCCGCGCCCGCCACGCGGAAACGGAGCACGCGGGAGCGGTTGCGGCGCCGTACGGACCTGCCCAGGTCCGGCGGGGCCTGCACGTCGGAGACGTGCGCCCGCATGGCGTCCGCGAGGTCGTCCTCGATCCTCATCTGGTCACTTCCTTTGCGACAGTCATGTTTTCGCGGACCCTGGCGAGCCCCCGCGCCGCCTGGCTCTTCACGGTCCCGACCGAGCAGCCCAGCAGGGCCGCGGTGTCCCCTTCCGACTGGTCCTCCCAGTAGCGCAGGACGAGCACGGCCCGCATCTTGGGCGGCAGCCTGCGCAGCTCCCTGATGAGCGCGTGGCGCAGGTCCAGGTCGGGAGTGTCGGCGGCGGTCTCCGGCGGCCGGGCGAAGGTGATCTCCTGCACGATCTTGCGCCGCCGCGCCTTGCTGATCGCCGCGTTCACGACGACCTTGCGCGCGTAGGCCTCCGGGTTGTCCCATCTGATCCGCGGCCAGTGCCGGTAGACCTTCTCCAGCGCGTGCTGCACCAGGTCCTCGGCGTCGTGCTCGGTCGCTCCGCAGACCAGGATCGCGGTGCGCAGCAGCGAGGTGCTCCGGGCGGCCAGGAACTCGTCGAAGGCCGCTTCATCGTCATCTGTCATGAGCGAAGGTCCCCTTTCGCCCTCCCCAACGCGCGAAGCGGTCCCGGGGTTGAGTGGCAAGATATGCAAATGGCAAGGCCCCTGAACACGCTGCCCAAGGCGCATCTACACCTGCATTTCACCGGATCGATGCGGCATTCCACGCTTATCGAGCTGGCCAGGGAACAGGGGCTGCACCTGCCGGACGCGCTGGAGGAGGACTGGCCGCCCCAGCTGCGGGCCACCGACGAGCGCGGGTGGTTCAGGTTCCAGCGGCTGTACGACATCGCCAGGTCCGTGCTGACCCGTTCCGAGCACGTCTACCGGCTGCTGCGCGAGACGGCCGAGGACGAGGCGGCGGCCGGGTCCCGGTGGCTGGAGATCCAGGTGGACCCGTCGGGGTACGCGCAGCGGTTCGGCGGGCTGACGGCGACGCTGGAGCTGACGCTGGACGCGGCGCGCCTGGCGGCCGAGCACGCGGGGATCGGGATCGCGGTGGTCGTGGCGGCCAACAGGACCCGCCACCCGCTCGACGCGAACACGCTGGCCCGGCTCGCCACCCAGTACGCCGGCAAGGGCGTGGTGGGGTTCGGGCTGTCCAACGACGAGCGGCGGGGCGCGGCGAGGGACTTCGAGCGGGCGTTCAGGATCGCCAAGCGGGGCGGGCTGCTGTCCGTGCCGCACGGGGGCGAGCTGCTGGGGCCGCGCAGCGTGGCGCAGTGCGTGGACGACCTGGACGCGGACCGGGTCGGGCACGGGGTGCGGGCGGCGGAGGACGAGCGGCTCATGCACCGGCTGGCCGACCGGCAGATCTGCTGCGAGGTCTGCCCCACCTCCAACGTGGGCCTGGGGGTGGCCGAGCGGGCCGCCGACGTGCCGCTGCGGCGGCTGTTCGACGCGGGCGTGCCGATCGCCCTGGGGTCCGACGACCCGCTGCTGTTCGGCGCGCGGCTGCTGAGCCAGTACGAGCTGGCCAGGGACGTCTACGGCTTCAGCGACGCGGAGCTGGCCGAGCTGGCCCGCCAGTCCGTACGCTCCTCCGCGGCCCCCGAGCCGGTGCGCAAGGAGCTGCTCGCGGGCGTGGACCAGTGGCTGACGAGCTCACCCGAGTGACGTGGCGACGCGGACGGCCTCTTCCTCGGT
Source organism: Nonomuraea sp. NPDC003201 (assembly GCF_053590415.1). NCBI lineage: Bacteria > Bacillati > Actinomycetota > Actinomycetes > Streptosporangiales > Streptosporangiaceae > Nonomuraea > Nonomuraea sp. NPDC003201. The sequence goes on along the minus strand of NZ_JBSFTC010000031.1, from coordinate 51,903 downwards.
CTTGACGCCTTCCAGGCGGTAGTTCAGGGCGTCCTGCTGCCAGATGAGGGTGGGGCCCGCCTGGCGCAGGGGGATCTCGGTGCCGTCCTGGCGGATGAGGTAGCCGAGGGGGTGCGCCCCCGGGATCCACCAGGCCTGGTACGGCCCGACCTTGGTGTAGTCGGGCCAGGGCGGGCCGAGCTTCTTGAAGAGCACCGGGTCCAGGCCGCCGTCGAACTGGTCGAGCCGGACGCCGCCCGGCCAGAACATCGACACGACCCGGCCCCTGTCGGACACCGTGGTGCGCTCGGGCTCCCCCAGCGCCTTCGGCGTCCTGACCCGGAACTTCACCTCGGCCTTCAGGCCGTCCTGGTCCACGGGGTGCTCGTACGGCAGGGGCGTGACGCTGGTGACGGCCCTGGGCGGCGCGTCGCCGATCCGGAGCTCGATCCCGGCGAAGCGCAGGATCCGTACCACCGCCGCCCGCCCCTGGGGGGTCGCGGCCGTGATCGCGATGACGACGAGGACGACGGCCGTGACGACCTTCCACCTCGCGCGCCGGCGGCGGCGCACCGGGGAGTGCGGCCGGACGGGGCCGCTGACGGGGCCATGGGCCGGATCGGGCACCTCACCGCGCGAAGCCTCGTCCGGAGCCTCCAGGCGGGCGCGTACGGCCGCGGCGACGTCGGCGGGCGGCGGGCCGGGGACGTCCAGGAGGTCGCCGAGCGCCAGGAGTTCGGCCTCCAGGTCGTCGAAAGGCTCACGCGAGTTCATTGCCCACCTCCTCCCTCAGCCGGGCCAGCCCCCGATGCGTGCTGGACTTGACGGTGCCCACGGGCCAGTCGAGCACCTGCGCCGTCTCCGCCTCGGTCAGCTGTAAGAAGTACCGGCAGACGACGGCCTGGCGTTCCCGCTCGGGCAGCCGGCGTACCGCCTCCAGCAGGCGCGAGCGCCGGTCCCCGGCCACCGCGGTGCCCTCGGGGTCGTCGGGCGCGGTCAGGGACGCCGTGGCGCTCAACCGTAAGGCCAGCTCGGAGCGGCGCCCCCGCGACCGGGTCAGGTTGTGGGTCTCGTTGGCCACGATCCGCAGCAGCCAGGGGCGGAACGGCGAGTCCCTGCGGAAGCCCGGCAGATGCCGGAACGCCTTGACGAACGCCTCCTGCACCACGTCCTCGGCCTCGTCCCCCGCCCCCAGCATGAAAGCGGTACGGTGGGCGAGCGCGCTGTAGCGGGCGACCAGCACCTCATAGGCGGCTTGGTCACCGGCGAGCGAGCGCTCGATCGCCTCGTCGTCGTCCATGGCGAGTCAGATTCCACCCCATTCGAGGTGCCCCGGGGAAGGGTCTTTCGCGTATCGGGTGAACGTCACCAGTGATCGGGGCATTAGACTCGGGCAATCCATGAGCCCCCCCGAGAAGGAACGGGACTATGTCTGGGTATGACCGTGTAGTGCAACCGGCGGCCGGTGACGAGGCCCTGGAGAACCACCTAGGTGGGGACGAGGCCAAGAACTATCGGCAGTACGAGCTGGACATGGTCGCCCCGCATGTCGGCCGTTCGATGCTGGAGATCGGCTCCGGCCTCGGCCACTTCGCCGAGGCGTTCCTGCCGCGACTCGACAGGCTGGTCGTGAGCGACTTCGACCCCTACTGCGTCGAGCAGCTGGAAAAGCGGTTCGCGGGCCGCGACGACATCGACGTCCTGCAGTTCGGGCTGCCGACGAACATCCCGCTTGAGGACAAGGTCGACACCGTCGTCATGATGAACGTCCTGGAGCACATCGAGGACGACGCCGAGGCGCTGCGCTCGCTGGCCCGGGTCACGCTGCCGGGCGGGCGGATCATCATCTGGGTCCCCGGCTACATGCAGCTCTACGGAGACTTCGACCGCAAGGTGGGCCACGTCCAGCGCTACACGCCCAAGACGCTCGGCGCGACGGTCGCCAAGGCGGGCCTGGACATCGAGGTGCTCAAGCCGATCAACTTCCTGGGCGGCATCGCCTGGTGGGCCGCCGTGCGCCGGGGCGGCGTCGGCTACCCCGACCCGCGCCTGGTCAAGATCTACGACCGTACGGTGGTCCCGACGACCCGCTTCATCGAGCGGTTCATCAGGCCACCGTTCGGCCAGACGGTCTTCTGCGTGGCACGGGTGCCCCAGCCCAAGGCGTAGGCGCTACTTGATCGACCCGGCCGTGAGGCCGCCCACCACCTTCCGCTCGATCAGCGCGAAGAGGATGATCACGGGGATGGTGGCGATCACCGACCCGGCGAACAGGTTCTGCCAGTCCACCTGGTACTGACCGATGAACGAGTTGAGCGCCACCGTGAGCGGCTGGTTCTCCGGCGTCGTGGTCAGGGTCAGGGCGACCACGAACTCGTTCCAGGCGGCGATGAAGGTGAAGATCAGCGCCGTGATGACGCCGGGCAGGGCCAGCGGCAGCGTGATCCTGAACAGCGCCCCGAAGCGCCCGTTCCCGTCGATGAACGCCGCCTCCTCCAGCTCGCGCGGGATCGAGGCGAAGTACGCGTTCAGGATCCACACCGCGAACGCCAGGTTGAACCCGCCGTTCACGAGGATCAGCGACCAGATCGAGTCCACCAGCCCGAACTGGAAGAACTCGCGGTAGATGCCGACCAGCATGGCCGTGGGCTGGAACATCTGGGTGATCAGCACGAGGATCAGGAAGGCCGTGCGCCCCCTGAAGTTGTGCCGGGCCGAGTAGTACGCGGCCGGCAGCGCCACCAGGAGCACCAGCACGGTCGAGCCGCCGGCGACCTTGAGCGTCACCCACAGGTTGCCGGCCAGGCCGCCGGCCCAGAAGTTGGCGAGGTTCGACCACACCCACTCCTTCGGCCAGAACGACACCTCGCGCAGCGACTCCTGCGAGCGCAGCGAGGTGAGCAGCATCACCACGTACGGGAACAGGAAGACGAACGCGACGACGTACGCGGCGGCCGCGACGAGCACGGTCTTGAGCTTCGGCATCCTGCGCCGCGCCGACGGCCTGACGTGCTGCCGCGGCCGGGTGGCCTGCGACGGCAGGGTCTTGATCGCCATCACGCCACCTCCTTGTTCCAGCGGGAGACCTTGAGGAAGATCGCGGTCAGGATGATCACCATGCCGAAGTTGACGACGGACATGGCCGCCGACTCGCCGATGTTCGAGCCCTTGAGGATGAACATGAGGATCGTCGAGGTGGCCGTGGAGTAGCCGGGCTGGCCGTGTGTCATGGCCCAGATGATCGGGAAGCTGTTGAAGACGTTCATGACGTTGATGAGCGCGGCCACGGTGAGCGCGGGCCGCAGCAGCGGCAGCGTGATCGACCAGTACGTCCGGAACCGGGTGGCTCCGTCCATCTTGGCCGCCTCATAGACGTCGGCGGGGATCGTCGCCAGCCCGGCCAGCAGCGCGTACGTGGTGAACGGCACCGACACGAAGACGGCCACGAACACCAGCCACGGCATCGCGGTGGAGGCGTCGCCGAGCTGGTCGGCCGAGGCCCCGCCCATCGCGTCGATCAGCCCCAGCTTCAGTCGGATCTGGTTGATCACGCCGACCTCGGGGTCGAGCATCCACTTGAAGATGATCGCCGTCATCAGCACCGACGCGGCCCACGGCGCGATCAGCGCCCACCGGGCCGCCTTGCGCAGCGGGAAGTTCTGGTTGAACAGCTGGGCGAGGGCCAGCGAGATCAGCACGGTGAGCGCGACGACCGCGACCACCCAGATCACGCTGCGGACCATGATGTCGGCGAAGTCCTTCTCGCCGAACAGCTTCTCGTAGTTCGCGAGGCCGTTGCCCCCCTGGACCACCCCGAACCGGCTGATCTTGAGGAACGACGACCTGATCATCTCGATCACGGGCCAGAGCACGACCAGCGCGATCAGCACCACGGCGGGCCCGACCCACGCGAGGGGTTCCAGGGCGCGCAACCTTCTCATGAGCAACCTTCCAAGACGGTGCGGCCGGCACCGCGGAGAGCGCCGGCCGCACGGGCCCCCGACGTATCAGCCGGCCGCTTCGGCGGTCTTCTGCAGCTCACCGAGGACCTTGGCCGGGTCGTCCTTGACGGCCCCGCCGATGGTCTGCTTGATGGCCGGGTTCACCTCGGCCCACTTGGGGTCCTGGAAGGGGTAGAAGCTGGCGTTGGGCAGCGCGTCGAGGAACGGCTTGAGCTTCTCGTCGCCCGACAGCTTCTGGATGCCGCCGTTGGTGACGGGCAGCAGCTTGTACGTGTCCGAGATCTTCTGGGCGGCGCTGCCGGTGTAGAAGAAGTCGAAGAACTTCTTGATCTCGGCGCCGTGGCCGTTCTTGTTGAACGCCATGATCCAGTCCATGACGCCGAGCGTGGTGTCGAGCGGGCCGCTCTTGCCGGGGATCGGCGCGACGCCGTAGTTCTTCAGCCCGGCCGCGTCGAAGATCGGGATGGACATGGGGCCGCCGTTGACCATGCCGACCTTGCCCGCGCCGAAGTCCTCCCAGACCGTCTTACGGTCCTTGGTGCCCGGGTTGGGGGTGGTCAGGCCCGCGTCGACCAGGCCCTTCATGTACGTGAAGGTCTCGACGTTCTGCGGCGAGTTGATCGCCCACTTGCCGGAGGCGTCCTTGTAGCCGCCGCCGTTGCCCAGCATCCACAGGAACGACTCGCCCTGGGCCTCCTCCTGGCCAAGAGGCAGGCCGAACGGCTGCGTGACGCCGGCCTTCTTCAGCTTCTCGGCGTCGGCCTTCAGCTCGTCCCAGGTCTTCGGCGGCTCGGCGATGCCGGCCTTCTGGAACAGGTCCTTGTTGTAGAACAGCGCCCGCGCGGAGGAGACGAACGGGATGCCGTACGCGGTGCCGTCGACCTTGCCGAACTCGGCGAACTTCTGCAGCATGTCGCCCGAGACGTTCGGCGACAGCACCTCGTCCACCTTGTAGAGCAGCCCGTCCTTGACGAAGCCGGAGTAGTCGCCGGTCTGCAGGATGTCGGGCACCTGGCCGTTCTGGACCATGGTGGCGACCTGCTTGTCGATGTCGTTCCAGTTGATGACCTGGACGTCGACCTTGATGTTCGGGTTGGCCGCCTGGAACTCGTCCACGACGCCCTTCCAGAACGTCTCGCCCGAGTTCGGCTTGCCGGGGCCGTCGCCGTAGTCGGCGGCGACCATCTTCAGGGTGACCGGCCCGCCGCCCGACGCCTGCGTGTTGCCTCCGCCACCGCCGGAACCGCCGGAGCCGCAGCTGGACAGGACCAGCATCGTGGCAAGGCCGAGAGCGGCGCCGCCCACAAGCTTCATGTTCACTGGAGATACCGCCTTCTCGTCGGACGGGTGCTGGTCCGTACCAGCCAACGGACCCCGTCCTGGGGGATGGGGCACGCGAGCGTACAGCTCGACGCGTTTGCGCCAGCGTAAGCCTGGATCGACAAGCCGGTCTATACCGGCTCGTATCAGTTTGAAAACGCTGAGGGTCGGAAAACCTCACAACCGGTCTAGACCGGGCGTCAGAGGATCTTTCTCCGGACGCTCTCCCCACCCTGCGGCGTGCCGATCCACGGGCCCTCGATGGAGGGGTCGAGGATGCCTTCCTCGACGAACCCGTAGCGGCCGTCGAGCACGTAGCCGGCCAGCCGCACGTCGCCCGCGTCGCTGTTGTCCCAGAGCCGGTCGAACAGCGCGTCCACGCGGCGTCGTGCCTGGTGGCAGAAGGTGTCGGCGAGCTCGTACGGCCGTCGCCCGAGGTCCCTGGAGTCCTCCTCCGCCTTGACGCACACGGCGGTCATGGCGAACAGCTCGGCCCCGATGTCCACGAGCCTGCCGAGGAACGACTGCTTGTGCTCCAGCCGGCCCTGCCAGCGCGACATGCCGTAGAAGGTGGACCTGGCCAGCTTGCGGCTGGTCCGCTCCACGAAGCGCAGGTGCGCGGCCAGCGGGCCGAAGTCGCCGTACGACGCGGGCAGGTTGCCGGTGCCCGCCACCAGCGTGGGCAGCCACCTGGCGTAGAAGCCGCCGGCCCGGCGCAGGGCCTGGGCGCGTTCCTGGCGGGAGGCCTCCGGGTTGATCAGCTCCCCGGCGGCCGACAGGTGCGCGTCCACCGCCTCCCGGGTGATCATCAGGCGCATGATCTCCGAGGAGCCCTCGAAGATGCGGTTGATGCGGGAGTCGCGCAGCATCTGCTCGGCGGGCACGCCGCGCTCGCCGCGCGCCACGAGCGACTCGGCGGTCTCGTAGCCGCGCCCGCCTCTGATCTGGACCAGCTCGTCGAGCGCCTGGTACGACAGCTCCGACGCGTACAGCTTGGCCAGCGCCGCCTCGATCCTGATGTCGTTGCGCTGGTCGTCGGCCAGGCGGCTGGTGAGCTCGCAGAGGGCTTCGAGCGCGTACGCGGTCGCCGCGATGAACGCGATCTTCGTGGCCACGGCCTCGTGCTCGCCGACCTTGCGCCCCCACTGCACGCGCTCGTTGCCCCACTCGCGGGCGATCTTGACGGCCCACTTGGCGTTGCCCGCGCACGTGGCCGGCAGCGACAGGCGGCCGGTGTTGAGCGTGGTCAGGGCGATCTTCAGCCCCTGCCCCTCGCGCCCGATCAGGTTCTTGGCCGGCACCCTGACCTGGGAGAACTCGGTGACCCCGTTCTCGATGCCGCGCAGCCCCATGAAGCCGTTGCGCCGCTTGACCGTGATGCCGGGAGAGTCGGCCTCGACCACGAACGCGCTGATCTTCTTGCCGGTCCTGGCCATGACCACCAGGAGGTCGGCGACGACGCCGTTCGTCGTCCACAACTTGACGCCGTCGAGCACGTAGTCGTCGCCGTCGCGGACGGCGGTGGTGGACAGGCGCGCCGGGTCGGAGCCCACGTCGGGCTCGGTCAGCAGGAACGCGGAGATCTCGCCCGCCGCGCACCTCGGCAGGAACTCCCGCTTCTGCTCCTCGGTCCCGAACAGCTTGAGCGGCTGCGGCACCCCGATCGACTGGTGCGCCGACAGCAGCGTGGCCAGCGCCGGGCAGTAGGAGCCGACGAGCATGAGGGTGCGGCAGTAGTACAGGTAGGGCAGCCCGAGCCCGCCGTACTCCTCGCCGATCGTGATCCCGAAGGCCCCGAGCGCCGCGAGCCCCTTGACCACCTCGTCGGGCACCTGCGCGGTCCGCTCGATGAGCGCGGGATCGACATGGGCGTCGAGGTAGCGCCGCACCGCCCTGACGAACTCCTCACCCCGTTTGGTCGCCTCTTCGGACAGCGTCGGCACGGGGTACACGAGATCCAGCCGGTAGTCACCGAGGAAGAGCTGCTTGGCGAAGCTCGGCCGCGTCCACTCCTTCTCGCGGGCCTGCTCGCCGACCTCCCTGGACTCCGCGTACTTGGCGTGCTCGGTCATAGCACCTCCCGACGATCCGCCGTCCTGTGCTAGGAGTACTGCCCGCCTGACGGCGCCTCATCGCTCGATTCTGTACGAACGGCGAACATTCGCTTTCAGAGCCCCGATCGCCACCAGGGCGAGCACGGCGGGCACCACGAGATAGGCACCGCAGAACACCAGCGCCACGAGCGACAGCCCGGCGCCCACCACGGCCGTGTTCCGGTGCCGCCCCGCGGGCAGCATCCGCACGGCCGCCACCACGCCCGCCGCCGTGACCGCGGCCAGGCAGGCCGAGGTGGCCCGCATGAGCAGGTCCAGATCCACCGCCCACACCAGCACGGGCACGCTGAGCATGGCAAGCAGCCCCAGGCTCCGGTACGGCGTCTCGCCCGGCGCCCCGCCCTTGGCGAACCAGCCCGGCAGCGCCCCGTCCCTGGCCATGGCCGCGCCCAGCCGGGAGGCCCCGGCGAGGTAGGTGTTGACCGCGCCGAAGGTCAGCAGCACCGCCACCACCCCGGTGACGGGCCGCGCGGCCGGCCCTATGCCGGTCTCCAGCATGGCGGTGAGCGGCACGCCGGTCATGCCGGGGCCGAGCACGCCGACGGAGGTGACCGACACGCCCACGTACAGGATCCCGATCACGACGAGCGTCACCGCGGTGGCCCGGACCAGGCCGTTCCCCTTGCCGGCGAACTCGGCCGACAGGTGGCTGGCCGCCTCCCAGCCGACGAAGGCGAACAGGAGCACGCCGGCCGCGTCCGCCACGCCCGCGGCGCCGTACGGGGCGAAGGGGGTGAAGTTGCCCGGGTCGGCGTGCGGCGCGGCGGTGATCACGGCCGTGGCCAGGAGCGCGACGAGCAGGATGACGAAGCCGATCTGCAACCGTCCCGAGGTGCGCAGCCCGGCGGCGTTGGCGGCGAAGGCGGCTCCCAGGATCAGGCAGGCGGCCAGGGTGGCGTCCATGCCCAGCGTGGCCTCGACGTACTGGCCGCCGACCAGCGCGCCGGCGACGGTGCCGATGGGGACCGCGCCGTAGAACCACCAGCCGACCACGGCGGAGGCGTGCCGGCCGAACGCGAGCCCGGCGACGCTCGCCACTCCCCCGCCGTCGGGGTATCTGGCGCCGAGCGCGGCGAAGGTCAGCGCGACGGGGACGCTCAGCGCGAGCAGCCCGGCCCAGGCCAGCACGGACGCGGGCCCCGCGGCAGCGGCGGCGAGGTGCGGCAGCACCAGCATCCCCGGCCCCAGGACCGCCCCGACCAGCAGTGCCGTGCCGTGTCCTGCGCCTATGCGATGTTCCGACATGCAGCCGAAACTAATGCACTCATTCGGCGCCAACCCCTGTCAGTCGAACGAATGGCCGGAACCACATGACACCATCCACTCATGGACGAACTTGATTCGGAAATCGTGCGGCTGCTCCAAACGGATGCGCGGCAGTCCAACCGGGAGCTGGCCCGGCAGCTCGGCGTCGCACCCTCCACCTGTCTGGAGCGGGTCAGGTCGCTCACCCGGCGCGGCGTGATCCGCGGCTACCACGCCGAGATCGACCCGGCCGCGCTCAACCGGAGCGTGCAGGCCATGGTCTCGGTCCAGGTACGGCCGCTGAGCCGGGCGGTGATCAACGCGTTCAAGTCGTCGGCGGCGGCGATGCCGGAGGTGCTGAGCGTGTTCGTGCTGGCGGGCGGGGACGACTTCCTCCTGCACGTGGCGGTGCAGGACCTGGACCACCTGCACTCGTTCCTGCTCGACCGGCTGAGCAAGCGCAAGGAGATCGTCGGCTTCCGCACGTCGGTGATCTTCCAGCAGGTGCACAACACCGTCCCGGAGCGTCTGACCTGACTTTCGTCAGGGGTGGCACTGGACGGTCGGCCGATCCGGAGGACGGGGGCGACTTCCTAGGTTTCTCTCCGTGATAGCAGTGAAGTCCCTCCTGATCGGCCTCTCGACGGCGCTGACCCTCGCCCCCGCCCCGCAGCCGACCTCCCAGACCATCGACGCCTACCTGCGCCAGGCCATGGAGTCCACCGGACTGCCCGGCATGTCCGTGGTCGTGACGCACAACGGCGAGGTCGTGCACGCGGCCGGCTACGGCCACGACTCCGAGGGGCGTCCCGTCACCGCGAACACCCCGATGCGCGTGGCCTCGGTCAGCAAGTCGTTCACCGCGATGGCCGTGATGACGCTCGTGGAGCGCGGCAGGATCAAGCTGGACGAGCCGGTGGCCGGGCAGCTGCCGGGGTTCAGGATGGCGGACCCGCGCGCGGCGTCGATCACCGTACGGCAGCTGCTCAACCAGACCTCCGGCCTGTCGGACACGACGGTCGACATCGCCGCGGTGGAAGGCGCCACCTCGCTGGCCGACTACACCTCCCGGCTGTCCGGCTCCGAGCTCCGCGCCGACCCCGGCACCCGCTGGGAGTACTGCAACGTCAACTACGACCTGGCCGCGCGGCTGGTCGAGGTGGCCTCCGGGCAGCGGTTCGGCGACTACCTGCGGGAGCGGGTGTTCGGCCCGCTGGGCATGAAGTCCAGCGCCGTCAGCGACCAGGTCGTCCGGCCGGCCGACGGCTACAACTCGATCTTCGGCGCCTGGCTCCCGCGTGCCGAGCTGTCCGGCTTCCTCAACGACAGCGGCTCGGGCGGGGTCGTCACCACGGCCGCCGACATGGGCAAGTGGCTGATCGCGCAGTCAGGCGACGGGCGGCCGCTGGTCAAGCGGGAGAGCCTGGACATCATGCACACGCCGAGCAAGATCCGCGACTACGGCATGGGCTGGGGCGTCGAGCGGGAGACCGGGCAGCTCGTGCACTCGGGGAACCTGTTCACGTACAACGCCGTCGAGGCCGTCTCCCCCAAGACCGGCTACGGCTTCGCCGTCATGGCGAACGGGGCGGCGCTGACCGACGACACGTACACCGTCATGGAGGGGCTGACCGCTCTGAGCGAGGGCCGCGCCCCTGAGGTGCCCGGAGGCGACCGGCAGCTGTACGAGCTGGTGCTGGGCGTGCTCGCGATGGCCGCGGCCGGCCTCGGCGTCCTGGGTGTGCTGCGCGCCCGGCGCTGGGCCGCCCGGCACACGGGCAGGCGGGTTTGGTGGCGGCTCGTGCCCGTGCTGCTCCCCGTGGCCGTGCTGGCGGCGTATCCGGACCTGATCTCGTTCCTCATGAACGGGCGGGCGGTGACGTGGGCCCAGCTCACCTACTTCGCCGCGCCCCTGTCGATCACGGTGCTGGTGGCGGCGCTGTCGGGGGCGGCGGTGGCAGTGACCCGGCTGATGGCCGGTCGCCGTTAATTCGGTTGCACGGGATTACGGCCGGCCCGTACTGTCATGGACATGCGCCTTTACCTGTGATTCTCCGCTGCTCGGCAGCGAGACCGCCCGTCATCCGTCCAGACGCGGCAGCTGAGCTTGCAGACCGGCCCCGATGAGCCGCGTCGTGAGTCTGTGTAAAGGAGCTTCCTCATGCGAGTCCGTTCATCCAGGAAAAAGAACCTTCCCGGATTGCCCGTGACGCGGCCGATGCCCAAGATGCCGCAACGGCCGATCATGCCGCCCCGGCGCATCCCGCCGAAGGGCCGCTGAGACAACTACCAGGATGGTAGTTAGGCGAGCGCCGCCTCCACCGTACGCCAGGAGGCGGCGCTCGCACCCTTCATGCCTTAGAGGCGCTCGATGATGGTGACGTTGGCCTGGCCGCCGCCCTCGCACATCGTCTGCAGCCCGTACCGGCCGCCCGTGCGCTCGAGCTCGTGCAGGAGCTTGGTCATCAGGATCGCGCCCGTGCCGCCGAGCGGGTGGCCGAGCGCGATGGCGCCGCCGTTCGGGTTGACCTTGGCCGGGTCGGCGCCGAGCTCGTGCGTCCAGGCCAGCGGCACCGGCGCGAACGCCTCGTTGATCTCCACCACGTCGATGTCGTCGATCGACATGCCGGCCTTCGCCAGCGCCCGCCGCGTGGCGGGGATCGGCGCGGTCAGCATGTAGACCGGGTCGTCGCCCATGAGGGCGAGCTGGTGGATGCGGGCCCGCGGCGTCAGGCCGTGGTCCCTGACCGCCTGCTCGGAGGCGATCAGCAGCGCGCCGGAGCCGTCGGAGATCTGCGAGGAGGTGGCGGCGGTGATCTGGCCGCCCTCCTTCAGGGTCTTGAGCGTGGCCATCTTCTCCAGCGTCGAGTCGGGCCGCGGCCCCTCGTCGTCCTCGACGCCGTTGACCGGGGCGATCTGGTCCTTGAAGTAGCCGTTGGCGATGGCCTTGGCGGCGCGCTGGTGGGACTCCAGCGCGAACCGCTCCAGCGTCTCCCGCGTGTAGCCCCACTTCTCGCACATCAGCTCCGCGCCGCGGAACTGCGAGATCTCCTGCTTGCCGTACCGTTCGACCCACTTCTCACCGAACGGGAAGGGCATGCCCTTCTCCAGCGCGGCCGTGATCGACGAGCCCATCGGCACGATGCTCATCGACTCCACGCCGGCGGCCACGACCAGGTCCTGGGTGCCGGACAGCACGCCCTGGGCGGCGAAGTGGATCGACTGCTGCGAGGAGCCGCACTGCCGGTCGATCGTGACGCCGGCGGTGGTCTCCGGCAGGCCCGCCGACAGCCAGGCGTTTCGCGCGATGTCCATGCTCTGGGGGCCGAACTGCATGACGCACCCCATGATGACGTCCTCGACCGCCGCGGGGTCGACGCCCGTGCGGTCGATCAGCGCCTTCAGCGTGTGCGCGGCCAGGTCAGTGGGGTGGACGGTGGAAAGGCCGCCCTTCTTCTTGCCGACCGGGGTGCGAACGGCCCCGACGATGTACGCCTCTGCCACAGTGCCTCCTGGAAACCGAGCATTATTCGGTTACTAGGGGCAGACTACAACAGAACGACGTTCTACTCACGCGTGGGCGGGACCAGGTCCTCCGCCGCGTCGACCCGGAACCGCCAGCGGTCCACGACCAGCCCGTTCAGCGCCTCGGCCAGCTCTAGGGCGAGCGCGCCGAGTTTGGCGGGCTCGTCGCCGCGCAGCTCGATCGCGGTCAGCTCGACGGCGAAGGGCAGGAGCTCCTGAACGGCGGGCGGCTGCCCCTTCTGCGGGACGAGCACGGCCCGGATGTCACCGGCCGTGAACGCGAACTCGTCCTCCTCGTCCGGCTCCAGCAGCGGCGACAGCTCCTCGGCGGTCGGCCGCGCCGGAAGGATGACGGCGGGCCCGCTCTCCTCCTCGTCGGCGGGGTCCGTCACCTCGCCCCGGCACACCGCGAGCCCCTTGAGCCGGAAGGCCAGGCCCTCGGCGAGGTAGCGGTCGAAGAAGTTCAGCGGCAGCGGCCCCTCGGCGGCCACCCTGACCGCCCACACCTTCTCCAGCTCGCCACCGGTCAGCTCCGGCTCGGCCTCCACGGGCGCGTACACCCGCACGTCGGTGGCCACGATGTCGTCGCCGTCCTTCTTCGCGCCGGGGTCCGCGAGCCGCACGATGCGCAGCAGCTCGGCCGGATCCGGCTTGGCGGGCAGGGCCGCCGTCGGGCCGGTACGCAGTCTCCGCTTGGCCATCCAGCCCATAGCCCGCCTCCGCGCTTGTCAGCTTCGATAAGAGCTCGTCATCGTCGCGTAGACGATGACGTTGTCGTCGTAGTGGCCGATCGTGCGATCGTAGTTCCCACCGCAGGTGATCAGGTGAAGCTGAGCGTTCTCCTGGGGCCCGTAGACGCGCTGGGTCGGGAACGTCTTCTTGCTCGCCTGCTCGATGCCGCCGACGGTGAACACCGCGGTCGTCCTGTCCTGGCGCTGGATCTCGATGGTGTCGCCGTTCTTGAGCTCGGGGAGCCTGCTGAACACGGCGGGGCGCGTCCTGGTGTCCTTGTGCCCGAGGATCACGGCCGGCCCCGCCTCACCCGGGGTGGACATGCTCCGGTACCACCCGGCCAGGTTGGGGTTCTCGGACGGGGGCACCTCGATCGTCCCGTCCTTCTTCAGCCCGACGGACGTGATCGGCGCGTTGATCCCGAGCCTCTTGATCACGATCCGCTTGGGCGTGGACGGCATCATCGGGGGCGCGGGGTTGATCTGCGGCAGCGGCGGCGGCACGTCGGGGGCCGCCTGGAAGAGAGCCTGCTCGGGCTGCCCGGTGGCCTTCCCGTCCGGCTGCGCCTGCAGCTTCAGGGTCTCGCGGTTGCTGCTCGCGAGCCCGTACTCCTGGGGGGAGTTGAGCACGATCAGCAGCCCGGCCACGACGGTGACGACACCGGCGATGGCCGCACCGATGAGCACGGTCCTGAGCACCGCGCTCCCCTTGTCCGCGGGCGGCGGCACGTGCCCGCCATCGCCGCCGCCGTACGGATAGTGCCCCGACATTCCCGTCAGCCCCTGGTGGCGTTACGGCGCCGCATGACGAGCCCGCCGACGGCCGCGGCACCCACCAGCGCGGTGCCGGTCAGGATGAACATCCGCCCGTCGGGCCCCGCCTCACCACCACCACCGGTGTCGGCCCCGGCCTTGGGGGTCTTCGACTTCTTAGTGGACGGGGTGACCGTCACCGTCGCGGTGCTGGTCTTGGTGGGCTTGGGGGTGGAGGTGGTGTTGGTCGGGGTGGAGGAGGTCGTCGGGGTACCGGTGGAGGAGCCCACCGTGAAGGTGTACGTCTTGAGGCCGGTCGTGGGGGCCAGGCACTTGATCACGGGCGAGGACGCCGAGGTGCCGAAGGCCAGGTCGCCGGCGGTCAGCGTCACGGTGCCCGTGGTGGTGGGCTTGACCTTGACGGTGACGCTCGTGGGGAGCGTGATGGCCTGGCCGATGGTGACGGTGCCGAGCGTCGCTTCGCCGGTGGCGGTGGCGGGGGTTCCGGCACCGCTCGCCTTGACGGTGACGAACATCTTGGGGCTGGTGGTGGGGAAGCCGGTGGGCGCCTTCAGCGTGTCACTGCCGGTCTGAATGGTGCCGGTCCAGGTGATCGAGGCGTCGGCGTTGGCGGTGGCGCTGGTGGGCGGCGTCATGACGACCTTCATGTCGACGTCGGCCGGATAGTCGGCGTCGCCGCCGCCGCTGGCGAGGTCGCAGTCATAGGCGACGACCTCATCGCCACCGCTACCGCCACCGGTCCCGATCGTCACGTCCAGGACATCACTGGTGGAGGTCGCTGTGCACGTCGTGACGGTCGTCGCGGCACTGGTGAGGGCCAGCTTCAGCTCGCCGGGCTTCAAGCTGACCTTGCCTGTGGCCCCGGCATTCACCGCGACCTTGTACGTCACGTTGCCCGCCGGCACCGTCGTCTGGCCGGAGGTGACCGTCGCGCCCGTCTTCGCGCCAGAGTCAGAGACGGTGCCGCCGGTCGGCGACAGCGTCAGGGTGGCCTGCACAGTGGTGTTCGCTGTGGGAGCCGGCGGCGTGAGCGTCAGCGACGGGATGTTCACGGTCAGGTCGAAGGTCTGGCCTGCCGTCGCCGTGTCGGGCGCGGTGAGTCCGACGCTGAGCGAGGTGTTGCTGAACGGCCCGCCGCTGCAGGTGTAGGCGAACTGCTTGGTCGCGGCTAACGCGGCCGTCGGGGTGGAGAGCACGAAGATGGAGCCGACGAAGATCGCGAGCGTACCCGTCAATCCCAGCGCGGACGTCTTATGGGCGAGGCGGCGCCACGCCTGGGACATAAGCACGGGTCCATCTCCGTTCAAGGCAAGTTTCAACAGTCGTGCCAGAATTCCAGCCGTTGGTCACGGTTAGGTTGAGATCCTACGAACTGTCCCTGTCAAGTTCCCGTAAACCGCCAAAACCCTAGCCCTTCTTCTTGGACAACGTCGCGTATACGACGATGTTGTCCGTGTAACTGTGCGCCGTCTTGTTGAAGACCCCACCGCACGTGACGAGCCGCAACTGAGCGTTGGTCGTGTTCCCGTACACCCGCGACGTCGGGAACGACGCCTTGCTCGCCTGCTCGATCCCGCTCACCGTGAACCGCGTGACCTTGCCGTCCGACCGGTACACGTAGATCTGGTCACCCTTGGCCAGCTCCCGGAGGCGGTCGAAGACGGCGGGGCCCTTGCGGGTGCTCACGTGGCCGTTGATGACCGAGGGGCCGAGCTCGCCGGGCACCGGGGAGCCCTTGTACCAGCCCGTCTGGTTGGGCTTGGTCAGGGGCGGGGTGCCGAGCTTGCCCTTGCTGTCCACCGTGACGGCCCCGATGGGCGCGTTCACCTTGATCTTGGGGATCTTGATGCGGGTCGGCCTGGACCGGGTGGACTTGGCCTTGGTCGAGGGGATCGGGGACACGACCGGGACCGCCGGGAGCGGAGGCGGCGCGTCCAGGCGGGCCGGGGTCAGGGGGATGCCCTTGCCGCCGGGGCCCACGGTGGGCGGGAGCACGAACGCGCCCGCGTTCGCCACCTCCACCTGCGTCGGCGTGTCCTGCGCCGCCGCCAACGAGCCCGAGGCGTCGTCGGGGGTGGTGGGCCACAGCGAGAGCATGCTCACCATGACCAGGCCGACGCCGCCCAGCGAGCCGGCGATCAGCAATCCGGGCAACGCCCGCTGCATCGGTGTCTGCTCGGTCATCAGAGCGCTCCTCCCGCGTGCGCGGCCCTGCGCCGGCGCAGCAGCAATCCGCCGCCCGCGCCGCCGATCACCAGCGCGGCCATCAGCCCGTACGGTCTGTCCTCGCGATCCGGCGCCTCACCGCTGTCCACGCCGCCCTTGGGGGTGTTGGCGACCTGCGCCCGGTAGTACTTGGTCGCGGTCGGCCCGGTGGCCTTGGGCGTGGCCGTGGCCGAGCTGGTACCGGTGGCACTGGGGACCACGATCACCCGCCCGAGGCCGATGTCGGTGGTCCGGTTGTTGGGGGTGGTGTGGGTCCCGGTGGGCGTCGGGTTGGTCGGGTTCGTCGTCGAGGTGTTAGTGGGGCTGTTGCTGACGGACGGGCTGACGGGCGGCGACTGCGTGCCGGTGGGGCCCGACTTGTCCCGTACGGTCACCACGACCGACACCGGCGAGCTGACCAGATTGCACTTCGCGCCGTGGTAACCGGTGGGGGTCTTGGACGTGTTGGTGGTCACGCGGAAGGCGTCCAGCCAGGCCGGCTTGTTCGCGGCGTTCTCGATCCTGATCTTGTGCTGGCCGTACGCGAGCGGCGCGGACGTCCACAGCGTCTGCCCGCCGTCCATGTCGTCGTTGACCGGCACGTCGTCGTCGGAGCGGGAGGGGTCGACCGTGGCCCGCTTGTTGCCGTCGATGTAGATGTCGACCGGGCCCGCGTCCTTGTCGGTCGGCCCGATGTACTCCACGCCGGTCCCGATGAAGGTCAGCTCGGCGGACGCGCCGATCTGGTCGGTCTGGTGCAGGTCGTTGTGCACGTGGTTCTCGGAGCCGGGACGGTCGTCCAGGGAGATCCAGCCGCTGCTGTAGACGATCCCCATGTCGGAGGGGTTGTCGGCGTCGTCGCCGTCGTTGACCACCACGCTGCCGTCCGGCGGGGTGAAGTCCAGCTCGATGTCCTTGGGCGTGACCGTGATGGTGCCCGGCTTGTCGGTCAGGCCGGGGTCGTTCATGGTCTCGGGGAGGGACAGGTGGCCGTCGGGGCGGAGCGGACCCTCGGGGTCGGCGCTGCCCTTGGGCTGCAGGATGCCCTGCCAGCTGCTGGTGAGCTGCACATTGCCGGTGCCGTGCACCTGGCCGCCCTCGGGGAAGTAGCCGGGCGACTGCAGCCGGCTGTCGTTGGCGTAGTGGAGCTTCCAGGTGAAGTTGAGCGGGTCTCCGACGGCCAGGTCCGTGGCGAAGGTGAGGTTGGTCTTCAGGCGGACGGGACCGTGCCTGACGATGCTGTTGGGGCCGGACGCCACGCAGTCGTACTCGACCACGAGGTCGGCCGGCGCGGCGGCGGCCGGCGTACCCGGCAATACCACGACTGCTAAAGCCGCCACCGATCCGACCGATGCGGCGATCAACGCCTTGCGCCACCGACTCACGGGAGACTCCGATCACGCCACAAATAGACCGAGGGTAGATCTTAGAGTCGAAAACACCCCCAACACATGCCGATCGCGGCAACGTCCAGCACTTGTGATGAAGCCGTGTCCACAGGTATCCGCCGCACCGGGAAAAGGGGGTATACCTGCCAGTAACAGAACCCTGTTCGGGAGGACCATAATGCGGCGAGACCTCTTCGACGAGGAGCACCTGCTCTTCCGCGAGACCGTGCGCGAGTTCATGGCCCGGGAGGTCGTGCCGCACCACGCCCAGTGGGAGAAGGACGGCATCGTCCCGCGCGAGGTCTGGAAGAAGGCCGGGGAGCTGGGAATGTTCGGGTTCTCGGTGCCCGAGGAGTACGGCGGGGCCGGGGTCACGGACTTCCGCTACAACGCCGTGATCGTCGAGGAGATCCTCCGGAACGGCGCCTCCGGGCTCGGGTTCTCGTTGCACAACGACGTCATGGCGCCGTACCTCGTGGATCTGACCAACGACGAGCAGAAGCAGCGGTGGCTGCCCGGCTTCGCGAGCGGCGAGCTGATCAGCGCGATCGCGATGAGCGAGCCCGGGGCCGGCAGCGATCTGCAGGGGATCAGGACCACGGCCCTCCGCGAGGGTGACCACTACCTGGTCAACGGGCAGAAGACGTTCATCACGAACGGGATCAACGCGGATCTGGTCGTCGTGGTGGCCAAGACCGACCCCGACGCGGGCGCCAGGGGGACCACGCTGATCGTGGTCGAGCGCGGCATGGAGGGGTTCGAGCGGGGGCGCAATCTCGAGAAGATCGGGATGAAGGCCCAGGACACGGCCGAACTGTTCTTCGAGAACGTACGCGTGCCCGTCGCCAACCGCCTGGGCCCGCGCGACGGCGAGGGCTTCTTCCAGCTCATGAACAACCTCCCGCAGGAGCGCCTGTCGATCGCCGTGGCGGCGGTGGCCGCGGCGGAGGCCGTGCTGGAGGAGACCATCGAGTACTGCAAGACCCGGCAGGCCTTCGGGCGGAGCATCGGCTCGTTCCAGAACACCCGGTTCGTGCTGGCGGAGCTGGCCACCGAGACCGAGATCGCCCGCCACTACGTGGACAAGTGCATCCTGGCGCTCAACGCCGGGCAGCTCGACGCGGTGGACGCGGCCAAGGCCAAGTGGTGGACCACCGAGCTGCAGAACAAGGTCATCGACCGCTGCCTCCAGCTCCACGGCGGGTACGGCTACATGATGGAGTACCCGGTCGCCAAGGCGTGGATCGACAGCCGGGTGCAGACGATCTACGGCGGCACCACCGAGATCATGAAGGAGATCATCGGCCGGTCCTTCGGGTTCTGACCCCACGGGAAGGCGGTCCGCACCGCATACTGGAGAGCATGGACGGCGGCCTGATCCTCCTGGCTTTCCTGGCGTTGCTGTTCGCCTGGGGCCTCAACCGCGTGCGCCGGGCGATCCGCCTGGGGCCGGTGGCCTACGGCGGCGTGATGATCGTGTTCATCATCGTCATGCTCCTCCTCTGGGGCCAGACCAAGATCTAACCGGGCATTCCCTCCACGAAGCGGGTGAGCAGCCGGGCGAACTCCGCCCGGTCCTCCTCCGGCCACTCCTCCATGACCGCCGCGAACGCCGCCTGCCTGGCCCGGTGGGCCTGCTCCAGCGCCGCCTGCCCGGCCTCGGTCAGCACCAGCCACGCCTTGCGCCCGTCGGCCTGGTCGGCCTCCCGCCTGACGAGGCCCGCCGCCACGGCCGCCGCCACCAGCCGGCTGGCCCTCGGCTGATCGACGCTGAGCGCCTGCGCGACCGTGGACACGGTGACGGACCCGCCGGCGCCCTCGATCACGTCGAGCACCTCGTACTCCGGCCCCACGGCGCCCTGCTGCCGCGCCAGCACCCGCCGGCTCTGCCGCCGCCTGATCGCGACCATCGCCCGCTCGACCGCGGAAATATACTTGTCTTCATACATATTGTTGTTATTCTACATCTATGGACAAACCCATCGGCCACTGGCTGAAGCATCTCGACAACCTGCTGGAAGACGCCATGGAGCAGGCGCTCCAGCCCACCACCCGCCGGGAGTGGCAGGTGCTCAACCGAGCGGCCCACGAAAGCACGTACACCATGCCGTTCACCGGGCCGTTCACCGGGCCGTTCACCGGCGTGGACGAGGCCGTGGAGCGGCTCACCGCCAGGGGCTGGCTGGCGGACGGCGAGCTCACCGAGGCCGGGAGGGCCGCGCACGGCGAGATCTCCGAGAACGTCGGCCGATTCCGGCAACAGGTGCTCGAAGGCGTGAGCCCGCAGGAGTACGCGGCCACCGTCGACGTGCTCCGCCGCATGTCGGCCAACCTCGATCACTGACGCGTGTCCCCCGCCGGCTCGGGGGACGACCACGCGGCGAAGACGGTGGCGCCGTAAGGGGTGAGCCGCAGGACGGGGATCTCCCGCCTGAGCGGATTGCCGTCGCGGTCGATCGTGATGTCGCCGCTGGCACCCTGAACGTCGATGGTGCCGCTGCGCAGCATGGCCGCCACCTCCTGCGGCCCGAGCTTCGCCAGATCGTCCTTCGCGTACCTGTCGATGGCCTTGATCGCGACGTACACGGCGTCGTGGTTCATGATCGCGTGGCCGTCGTCGAGCGATTCCGTGGGGAACAGCCGTACGTACCCCTTCTCGTCCCCGTTCCCGAACCTCGCCTTGATCGCGGGCAGGACGCGGCTGCCGTGGTCGGTGACGTTCGCGGAATGGGCCAGGGCGGTGTAGTACAGCCGGATCCTGCCGCCGTTGTCCTCCCAGATGGGGCTCTTGACGAGGTGGGCCTGCTCGCTGGTGTCGTCCCCGGCGAAGACGCTGATGTCGCGCTGCACGCAGGGGCGCGACAGGCTGAGACCGCGTAACAGCGCGGGCAGGCCTCGGGCGCGACCGGCGTAGAAGACGGCGTTGGCGTCGGAACCGCAGATCGTGTCCGCGATGTTCCCGATGACCGTGCTGGAGGCGTTGACCGTCGAGTCGAACGTCAGCGCCCGGCCGCGCCTCTTGGCGTCGACGACGCGGGCGAGGGTCTTGTCGTAGGCCTCGCCCAGCGTCCGGCTGTAGCTGTCGCCGGATTTGGTGTCCATGACGACGACCGGCTTGAGCGCGGGAACGGCCTGCCCGGCGAAGCGCACGAGAGCCGCCGCCTCGTCGCTGTTCAGCGGCGCCATCCGTACCAGTGCCTCGTGACGCTGCAGTTCGTCCGAGGTGATCACGGCCGCGACCATCGCGATCTTGCCCTTGCTGAGCCGGTCGATCACGCGCTTGGTGGCTTCGACGCTGTTCCCGAGCCCGGTGACGGCGAGGATGCGCTCGCTCTGGACGCGGCTCTCCAGGTCCGTGACCGTGTCCTCCCACGCGTCCGAGCTGATGTTGCCGACGAGCAGCCTGATGTACGGCGCCGCGGACTGCTCCCTGTTGCGCCACAGTTGCGCCAGATGTGACCCCTGGAGGGCATGCCGGATGGTGTCGAGGCCCATCCCCGTCTCGGTCACATCGCCCGACATCGGGAGCAGCACCAGGATCGTGACGTACTCACCCGGATGCTTCGAGATCACGTCGTCGTTCTCCGCGTGGATGCGCTCCATGATGCCGGCCAGGCTCGGGTCGAAGGCGTCGCTCGCGTCGGTGAGCCTGGACGGCGCGCGGAAGACGAAGGTGAGGCCCGTCGCGACGAGCACGGCGACGAGGGCGACGCGCACGGTCCACTGCCGGCGGCGACGCTTGACGTAGATGGGAGCGGGCCCGATCTGGAGGCTGTCAGGGATGTCGCTCATACCTCTCGGCCTCTCGGTTGAGGATCGACCCGCCGGTCGTCGTGAGGCCCGCCAGCTGCCTGAACTCGTGCGCGATCTCCGTGGCGCGCCGGCCGGGGGGATCGAGGACGGGATCGAGCCAGAACCACCGGGCCACCACCAGCTTCCTGATCATGGACGTCCGGTCCCGCCGTTCCGTGTCGGCCGAGCTCACCGCCAGTGAGTCGTACAAGGCCGCCAAGGGCCGGTCCAGGGGCAGGCGGTTGGGGGCCGCGGTCACCTGCTCGTAGAGCTGAACCCACTCCGGCAGGCGACTGCCGCGGCGGCCGATCACGTCGAGCTGCCCGAACCTCTCGTTCAGGAACGCCACGACGGTCTCCAGCCGGGGATCGTCCCCGCCCGTAACGCGGGCCAGCGTGTGATAGGCGGCCGAGGCGTCGTCGGCCACCTCCTGCCTGCGGTAGAAGCTCTCCATCGTCTCGTGGACCTGGTCCCAGCGCTCCGGCTCCGCGGCGAGGTGGTGCAGCAGCAGCCTTCTGAGCCAGGGATGGAGGACGGTGATCTCCTCACCGCCGGAGGAGGAGCGCTCCCATCCGCCTCCTCGGTTCTCCGCGGCGCTCCGCGTGGTGAGCCACAGCCGCTCGGCCAGCTCGCGGCGGAGGTGCGAGGCGGTGCTCGCCCCGTCGAGCAGCGCGTTCTCGGCGTCGTCCACGTTCCTGGCCGCCGACCAGGCCATCAGCAGGTCACGCCGGGGCAGGTGGTCGGGCATCAGCCGGCGCAGGGCGTCCTTCTCGTGCAGGATGGCGCGGAACTCGTCGTCGTCCGCGGCCTTCCCGAGCAGATCGCCCAGTTCGCGGGCGGCGTACGGGTAGCCCCCGGTCAGCTCGTGGACCGCGCGCTCGTGAACCGCCGCGGTCCCGCCAGTCGGCAGGCCGGGCATGAGCACGGGATACCACCAGCGCTGCTCCGCGTCGCCGCGCCGCTCCACCCAGTCCTCGTACGTGGCCGCGGCGAGCCGCGGCGGCCGGCGGGCCTCCGGCGTCCCCGGGCACGCCCAGCCCGTCATCCCCTTCGGCCAGGTCCTCGACGCGGCCACGACCACCAGGGGATCCGCGCTCGCGCCGGCTCTGGAGCGCCTGGCCCTGGCGGCGACCAGCGCCTGCAGGAAGGCACAGCCCGCCGGGCTGTCGGCGTCGTCCAGCAGCAGGAGGCAGTTGCGCGCGTGGCGCGGCTTCGCCCACGCCTGCGCGAGGTCCTCGAGGAACGCCTCGACGAGGATCCCCCGCGCGCCCTCCGCCCGCTCCCCGCCGATCTTCTGCTCCTGTACGAGATTCAGGACGTCACCGCCGAGCCGTTCCGAGAGCCACGCCCTGGCCACGCGGTGAACCCGATCGGCGGCGTCCAGATGGCGCCCCAGCAACTCCGCGACATAAACCAGAAATTTCAGCCAAATGCCAATGTTCGGCAATAAGGAGGCGATATCTCGCCACTGCGCCGCGTCATTGGGATCGATGCGCGCCTTGCGCTGAAGACGCAGCTGCAGCTGATCTTCGAGTTGCGAACGCGGCAATTTCGGATCGAGACCGAGCACCACCAGCGTGAAAATCGTGCGGGGCAGCTTCACCTTGTCGAGCGCCGCCAGGTCATAGGCGATCCGCTGGATCACGTCGGCGACGGTGCTGCCGTGCGCCGGGTGGAGCGCCAGGTTGACCGCCGGAGAGGGCGGGTTCCGCACGCTGTGCGAGATCTGCGTGAGGGTCGCGCTCTTCCCGGTGCCCGCCAGCCCGAGCAGAAAAATGACGGGCAGCTCGTGCTGCCCGGGAGGATGAGTTTTCTGGAGGCACCCTCGCAACAACGGGTACCAGGAGTCGTCCGCCATGAATTCCGCCATATGGCCATACCGGGAAATCGACCGCCGCTCCTCTTGAGCGCTCGATACGGGGAAACCTATCCCATCTCTTTGGCGGGGGGCAGAGAAATTACGAAATGGCGCTGGATTCCAGAATGACGCGGGCGACGAGGTCGGGGTCGTCGCTCATGGGCACGTGACCGCACCCTTTCAACAGCTTGACCCGCTGCCCCGACCAGCGGGCCGCGCGCACGGCCTGGCGGCGCAGCAGGAGCCGGTCGTGCTCGCCCCACGCGATCGTGATGGGCGACTTCGGCGGGGCGGGCGGCATCAGGCCGGCGAACGACTCAAGCGTCTCGTCGAAGCCGCTCGCCCAGGCCAGCGCCTGCATGGCCGCGACGTGCGCGGTGGCGGAGAGCCTGGCGGGGTGGGCGACCAGGATCCCGGTCGAGACGGCCCGCAGCAGCGGGTTCTCGGCCACCTTGGCGGTATGCCTTGCGGGGATCGACCGGGCCGAGGCGCGCAGGGCGCGCAGCACGGACTGGCAGTAGAGCAGCTCAGGCCGGGACCAGAAGCCGGCCGGCGACAGCGCGGTGGCCGTGCGTACGACGCCGCGCGAGGCCAGCTCCAGCGCGATGTAGCCGCCGAGCGAGTTGCCCGCCACGTGCGGCTCGCGCACGCCGAGCACCGCGCAGAACGACTCGACCGCGTCGGCCAGCGACTCCGCGGTGTAGGTGACGCCCTCGGGCAGGCCCGGGGATCTGCCGAAGCCGGGCAGGTCGAGCGCGATCACCGTACGCGCGGCCGCCAGGCGGTCCAGCACCGGCAACCATGCCTGCCAGTGATGGCCGATCCCGTGGATGAGGATCAGCGGCGCGCCGGTGCCCCGTCGTTCGAAGGCCAGCTCCATACGGCCAGCTAATCACTCATCTCCCGCGAGTGGGAATCTCGAACCAGACGGCTTTGCCTTCCCTGGTAGGACGCGATCCCCAACGCCTGGCCAGCTGGTCGACGAGGTAGAGGCCGCGCCCGCCCTCGTCGTTCTCCCCCGCGCTGCGGATGCGCGGCAGGCGCAGGTCCTGGTCGAAGACCTCGACCCAGACCGACTCCTCGCCCCTGCGCAGCCTCAGCGTGAACTCCTTGTCGCCGACCACCTCGTCCTCGAAGCCCGGCACGTCCCAGGACTCGTCGAACGGCAGCGGCGGCCCCTCCACGACCAGCTCCCTGCGCGGCACGGTGGCGGTGGCGGCGTGCAGCACGACGTTGGTCACGACCTCGGAGACGAGCAGGCAGGCCAGCTCGGCCCGTTCCTCGGGCACGTTCCAGCTCGAGAACGCCTCCGACGCCATCCGGCGCGCCTCGCCCACCATGATCGGCTGGGCGGGGAACGTGCGCTCCTCGACGTCGAGGTCGACGTCGCTGGAGCGGACGACCAGGATCGCCATGTCGTCGTCGATCTCGCCGGGCACGGCCACCGTGGCGGTGTCGGCGATGCGCTCGACCTCGGCGCCGGACATCTTGGCGAGCTTCTCGCAGAGCACGCCGAGCGTCTCTTGCTCGCTCGGCACCTGGCCGTCGCGGCCCGGGCGGCGGTCGACCAGGCCGTCGGTGTAGAGCAGCAGCGCCGCGCCCGGCGGCAGCGTGCGCGTCTCCTCCTTGTAGACCAGGTCGGCGTGCAGGCCCTTGGCGTGGACGCCGAGCGGCTGGCCGACCTCCTCGATGTCGAGCTCCACGCACTGGCCGTCGACCAGCAGCAGCGGCGGCGCGTGGCCCGCGTTGGCGAAGGACAGCTGGCGCGACCAGGCGTCGTAGACCAGGTACTGGCAGGTCACGATGGGCGGGATGCTGACCTCGGCGCCGTTGTCGTCGTGCTCGGGCGTGGCGATGATGCGGGTCCACTCGTCGAGCCTGGCCAGGATGTCGGCCGGCGACTTGTCGTCCTGCGCGAAGGCCCGCAGCGCGGCCCTGAGCTGGCCCATGATGGCCGCCGCCTTGGCGCCCCGGCCCTCGACGTCGCCGATCACGATGCCGACCCGGCCCGCCGACAGCGGGATCACGTCGTACCAGTCGCCGCCGACCTGGGTCTGGATGCCCTGGCCGTGGGAGGCGAGCGGGGCCGCCGGGTAGTAGCGCACCGCGATCTGCAGGCCGTCGAGCTGCGGCAGCGCGCGGGGCAGCAGGTATTTCTGGAACGACTCCGCCGTGTGGCGCTCCTCCTCGAACAGCAGCGCGTTGTCGATGGCGAGCGCGACCCGGGTGGCGATGGCGCCGACGAAGTCGCGGTCGAAGGCGTCGTAGTGGGGGCTGCGCCGGTCGGTGAGGTTGGACAGGCCCAGATACATCAGCCCGAGCGTCTCGCCGCGCACCAGCAGGGGGGCGACGATGGCGGAGGTCATGCCGATCTCGCCGCACAGGCGGGCGCTGCCCTCGCTGGTGGCCGGGTAGCTGCTGGTGGCGAAGCTCTCGACCAGGATCGTCTCCTGGCGGCGCAGCGCCGTGTCGGCGTAGTGGCCGGAGGGGTAGCGGATCTCCGCGCCCAGCGGCTTCCAGGTGCCCGACGGCGGCGTCCATCCCTGGACGTGCTGGGAGACCCGGCGTACGAGCCGGTCACCCTCCATCAGCTCGATGAAGCAGTGGTCGGCGAACTGGGGCACCAGCATCTCGGCGACCCGCTTGAGCGTCTCCTCGACGTAGAGCGAGCCGGCCAGCCGCTCGCCGATGCGCTCCAGCAGGCCGAAGCGGTCCTTCTCGCGCTCGTTGCTGCGCAGCGCCTCGCGCGCCATGATGACGATGCCCGTCACCGAGCCCGAGGCGTGGCGCAGCGGCACGGCCTGGGCGCGTACGTAGACGATGGTCCCGTCGCCGCGCCTGACGTCGAACGTGCCCTCCCACACGCCGCCCTTGAGCACGTGCTTGGCCAGCTCGACCGCCAGCGGGTGGTCCTTCTCCATGATCCCGAGGGACAGGACGGACGCGTCACGTGAAGGCGACTTGCCCTGACGGCCGAAGAGCTTCTCGGCGAAGGGGTTCCAATAGAGGAGATTGCTGAAACGGTCGGTGACGATCACCGCCATCTCAGCGTGATCGAGCACAGATCCGGCACCCAGGTGATCAGCCGTTTCCTGTGACAGATCCCCCCATCGATTCATCCGGAGACCACTCCTTGGGGTGGCATGCACGCAAAGTGGACCACGGGCGCTCCTGCAACAGTCTTGGCCAGGGGAGAGTGGAGGGCCTCCCAAGAGGGATTCAACCAAGCCGCTGCGCGCGCGTCAGCGCTTGGAGACAAAAACGTGCGCGGCGACATCGCGCGGAAGCTCCGCGGGAGTGTCGTTCGCGTCACCGTCACCTGTCACCCGCACACCGTCGTCGCTCGCCGCGAGCGTCACCTCGCGTCCGGGTTGTATCCCAACTTGCTTGAGTTTAAGCATCACAGCAGGATCGCTTTGCACTTGTTCGCTAATTCGACGCACGACGACCGGCGTGTCCCTCGGCCCCGCCAGGTCTGACATCGATGTCAGCACCCCGGCGCCGCCCTCGGGGGGCTCCTTGGCGCCCAGCTCCGCGAGCCCGGGGATGGGGTTTCCGTGCGGGCAGACGGTGGGGTTGTCGAGCAGGGTCACCAGGCGGGCCTCGACCGACTCCGACATGACGTGCTCCCAGCGGCACGCCTCGATGTGCACCTCTTCCCAGGGAAGGCCGATCACCTGCGTGAGCAGGCACTCGGCCAGCCGGTGCTTGCGCATGACCCGCGTGGCCAGCGTGCGGCCCAGATCGGTCATGGACAGGTGGCGGTCGCCCTCGACGCGGACGAGGCCGTCACGCTCCATGCGGGCGACGGTCTGGCTCACGGTGGGGCCGCTCTGCTGCAGCCGCTCCGCGATGCGGGCGCGAAGAGGGACGATGCCCTCCTCCTCGAGCTCGTAAATCGTGCGGAGGTACATCTCGGTCGTGTCGATCAGGCCGTGTGCGGTCAAGGCAGTCCTCCCAATCAAATATTACGCCGGTCGTGGCGGGGACTGGGCCCGTCCGCAGCGGGCACAGAAGTCACACGAACCCTATTGGGAGAACGACCGACGATGGTTAAGGACGGAAACAAGGGAGCGGCCGAGTTCCTTCCCGACCAGCTCGATCTCGACTCGCTGCGGCGCGCGGCGGCCTGCTGCCAGGGCTGCGGGCTCTACCTGAACGCCACCCAGACCGTTTTCGGCGAGGGTCCGCAGCGGGCCCGGTTCATGCTCGTGGGCGAGGAGCCCGGAGATCAGGAGGACCGGCAGGGACACCCGTTCGTGGGCCCGGCCGGGCGCATTCTGGACAAGGGACTGGAAGAGGCCGGAATCGAGCGCGAGGACGTTTACGTCACGAACGCCGTCAAGCATTTCTCCTTCACCCTTCGCGGAAAGCGGCGGATCCACCAGAGGCCGACGGCCGGCGAGATCGACGCCTGTCATCCGTGGCTCGACGCGGAGCTGGCCCTCGTGCGGCCGGAGGTGATCGTGGTGCTCGGGGCGACGGCGGCCAGGGCGCTGCTCGGGCGGGAGTTCCGCGTGACGCACCACCGGGGCGAGCCGGTGCCGCTCGGCGACGCGCTGGCCGTGGCCACCGTGCACCCGTCCGCCGTGCTGCGCGCGCCCGACAGGGACCAGGCGTACGCGGGCTTCCTGGCCGACCTGAAGGTGGCCGCCCAGGTCGTCTGACCTCTGACCTTTATCGAGCCCGATAATTGCGGAATGCGGGCACGGACAGGCCGACGAGCAGCACCGTGACGGCGCAGGCGATGCCGCCGCCCACCCAGGCGCCGCTCACCCCCAGCTCCGTCGCCGTCGCACCGGCCCGCAGGTCGCCCAGGCGCGGCCCGCCCGCCACGACCACCATGAACGCCCCCTGCAGCCGCCCCCGCATCTCGTCGGGCGCGTACAGCTGCAGGATGGACTGCCGCCACACCGACGAGATCACGTCCGCCACCCCGCCCACGGCCATGAACGCCACCACCAGCCAGAGCTCGCTCGCCAGCCCGGCGGCGGCCACGGCCAGGCCCCAGACGGCGATCACGACGACGAGCGCGACCCCCTGCCGCGAGACCCGCCCCACCCAGCCGGAGAACAGCGCCCCGGCCACCGAGCCGATGGCCATGGCGGAGCTCATCCAGCCGAGCGCGTACATCGAGCCGCCGAACCTGTCGGCGGTCAGCTCAGGGAAGAGCGCGCGCGGCAGGGCGAACACCATCGCGATGATGTCCACGACGAACGACATCAGCAGCACCGGGCTCCTGACGATGAAGCTGAGCCCTTCCAGCACCGCCCCGGCACCCGGACGTCGCACTTCGCCCAATGGGGGCAGTGAGGGCAGCCTGAGGGCCGCGTAGAGGCTCGCGGTGAAGAGCAGGGCGTCCATCGCGTACGCCGCCGCGAACCCGCCGGAGGCCAGCACGACCGCGCCGATCATCGGACCCGCGACCGCTCCGATGCTGAAGACCAGCGAGTTGAGCGCGTTCGCGGCGGGCACCAGCTCCTTCTCCAGGATCCTGGGGATGATCGCACCCCTGGTCGGGCTGGTGATCGCGAAGCCGGTGGCGTTCAGGGCGACCGCGCCGAAGATCAGGTAGACGTTCCTCATGCCGAGCAGCGCCTGCCCGAGGATGAGGAGCGTCGCCGTCCACGCGATGAGCGAGCCGACGATGAGCAGCTTGCGCCGGTCCACGGCGTCGGCGACCGCCCCTCCCCACAGGCCGAAGACGATCAGCGGGATCAGGTTGGCCATCCCCAGCAGCCCCACGTAGAACGAGGAGTGGGTGAGCTCCCAGACCTGCTGGCCGACGGCCACGACGGTCGCCCCGACGCCGACGTGCGAGACGGCCTGGCCGAGCCAGAGCCGCCGGTACTCGGGCGCGCCGAGTGGCCGGGTGTCTACCAGATGACGCTTGACCAGCTCCGCGATCGCCACTCCATGAACACTAAGGTGCCAGTCTTTCCAGGACCCAACCGGGTCGTGTCCGCCGATAACGGAGCCTGTCGTGCATCCGGTCGAGTTGTCCCTGCCAGAACTCCATCTCTATCGGATAGACCCGGAAACCTCCCCAGAAGTCGGGCACCGGTGGACTCTCCGGCCAGCGTTCGGCCAGCTCCGTGTAGCGCTCGTCCAGCTCCTCCCTGGACCGCACGACGGCCGACTGCCGCGACGCCCAGGCGCCGATGCGCGAGCCGTACGGGCGCGAGTTGTAGTACTCGGCCGACTCCTCGTGGGAGATCCGCGTCACAGTGCCCTCGATGCGTACCTGGCGGCGGATCGGATGCCAGGGGAACAGCAGGGACGCTCGGGGGTTCTCGCCCAGGTCGCGGCCCTTGCGTGACTCGTAGTTGGTGTAGAAGACGAAACCGCGTTCGTCGTAGCCCTTCAGCAGGACAGTCCTGGCGCTCGGGCGGCCGCCGGACGAGGCGGTGGCCAGGACCATGGCGTTGGGTTCAGGCAGGCCGGACTCGAGCGCGTCCTGGAACCAGAAGGTGAATTGCTCCATGGGTTCGGACGCGAGGTCGGATTCGAGCAGCGGCCGGCCCTCGTACGTTCGGCGTAGCCCCGCCAGCACGGGCGGGCGCGGGGTGGCATCCACGAGACGGTATTCTTGCGCGCTTGCGTGGTAGATCCCATGCAACCCCCCTCACCAGCGGGTTTGGCCTTACGGCGGGTCCCGAGACCGAGCACGACCTGGGAAGGGGTTAAATTGACCCGCCGGTATCTCGACATCAACAGAGCGGAGGAGCTCGGGGGGAGAGAGCGAGGGCAACGATGCCAACGACCCCCGAAGCGGCCCCGACCATTGGCACAGCATTGCCCAAACATGGCAAGGGAAAGGGAGGCGGCCGAGTATGTCCGACTTCAAACCCGGGCTCGAAGGCGTCGTAGCTTTCGAGACCGAGATCGCGGAACCGGACAAAGAAGGGGGCGCCCTTCGATACCGGGGCGTCGACATTGAGGAGCTGGTCGGCCGCGTCCCGTTCGGGGCCGTTTGGGGCCTGCTGGTCGACAACAAGTTCCAGCCGGGCCTGCCCCCGGCGGAGCCGTACCCCATCCCTGTCCACTCCGGTGACATCCGCGTAGACGTGCAGAGCGCCCTGGCCATGCTGGCTCCGGCCTACGGCTTCAAGCCCCTGCTCGACATCACCGACGAGGAGGCCCGCGACCAGCTCGCCCGCGCCTCCGTCATGGCTCTCTCCTTCGTCGCGCAGTCCGCGCGCGGCCTCGGCCTGCCGATGGTGCCGCAGAGCCGGGTCGACGAGGCCGAGACCATCGTCGAACGTTTCATGATCCGCTGGCGCGGTGAGCCTGATCCCAAGCATGTCAAGGCCATCGACGCTTACTGGACCTCCGCCGCCGAGCACGGCATGAACGCCTCCACGTTCACCGCCCGCGTCATCGCCTCCACCGGGGCCGACGTGGCGGCGGCGCTCTCCGGCGCCGTCGGCGCCATGTCGGGCCCGCTGCACGGCGGCGCCCCGGCCCGCGTCCTGCACATGATCGAGGGCGTCGAGCAGCTCGGCGACGCCAAGAAGTACGTCCAGAGCGAGCTCGACAAGGGCAACCGGCTCATGGGCTTCGGGCACCGCGTCTACCGCGCCGAGGACCCGCGCGCCCGCGTGCTCCGCCGTACCGCCAAGGAGCTCGACGCCCCCCGCTACGAGGTCGCCGCGGCGCTGGAGCAGGCCGCGCTGGACGAGTTGCACGCCCGCAAGCCCGACCGGGTGCTGGCCACCAACGTCGAGTACTGGGCGGCCGTGGTCCTGGACTTCGCCGAGGTGCCCTCCCACATGTTCACCTCGATGTTCACCTGCGCGCGCACGGCCGGCTGGGCCGCGCACGTCCTGGAGCAGAAGCTCACGGGCCGCCTCGTGCGCCCGAGCGCCAACTACGTCGGCCCCGCCTCGCGTCCCCTGAGCGACGTCCCCGGCGCCGCCGAGGTCACCGGCAAGAACTGACGGGATCGGCCCCGGCACGTCCGCCTCACCACGAGTTCGGCGGCGCCCGGGGCCTTTTCGTCAGTTTTGGGTGTGGGCTTCTTCTCAGATTCCGCCCCGGTCCCTTGTCAGCCCCGCGGGATCAGTACCCTGGTCAAGTGGCTGACATCGTGATTCCCGCTGACATCAAGCCCGCCGACGGCCGCTTCGGCTGCGGGCCCTCGAAGGTACGCACCGAGCAACTGGCCGCGCTCGCCGCCTCCGGCGCGAGCCTCATGGGCACCTCCCACCGCCAGAAGCCGGTCAAGAACCTGGTCGGCCGCGTACGCTCCGGGCTCGCCGACCTGTTCTCGCTGCCCGAGGGCTACCAGGTCGTGCTGGGCAACGGCGGCACCACGGCGTTCTGGGACATCGCCGCCTTCGGGCTGATCCGCGACAGGTCGCAGCACCTGTCGTTCGGCGAGTTCTCCTCGAAGTTCGCGACGGTGGCCAAGAAGGCCCCGTGGCTGGGCGAGCCGAGCGTCATCACGTCCGAGGTCGGCACCTACCCGACGGCCGTGACCGAGGAGGGCGTGGACGTCTACGCGCTCACCCACAACGAGACCTCGACCGGCGTCGCCATGCCCATCAAGCGCGTGGGCTCCGACGACTCGCTGGTGCTCGTGGACGCCACCTCCGGCGCCGGCGGCCTGCCCGTCGACATCGCCGAGACCGACGTCTACTACTTCGCCCCGCAGAAGAGCTTCGCCTCCGACGGCGGCCTGTGGATCGCGATCATGTCGCCGCGGGCGCTGGCCAGGGTCGAGGAGATCGCTGCGACCGGCCGTTACGTGCCGGAGTTCTTCAGCCTGCCGGTCGCGATCGACAACTCCTCGAAGGACCAGACCTACAACACGCCGGCCGTGGCCACGCTGTTCCTGCTGGCCGACCAGCTCGACTGGATGAACTCCAACGGCGGCCTGGCCTGGACCACCGCCCGCACGGGCGAGTCCAGCCAGCGCCTCTACACGTGGGCGGAGAAGTCGGCGTACGCCACGCCGTTCGCCGCTCCGGAGTTCCGCTCCCAGGTCGTCGGCACGATCGACTTCGCCGACTCCGTCGACGCCGCCGCCGTGGCCAAGGTGCTGCGCGCCAACGGCATCGTCGACACCGAGCCGTACCGCAAGCTGGGCCGCAACCAGCTGCGCGTCGCGATGTTCCCGGCGATCGACCCGGCCGACATCGAGGCACTGACGGTCTGCGTCGACTACGTGGTCGAGCGCCTCTGACGGCGTGACAGCTCTTCCATGAGGGCGAGCGCGTCCGCCTCCTCGACTCTCTGCGCGAACCTGGCCAGCACCGGCAACCTGTCGCCGCCGGCCGAGAGCGCTTCGAGCATGAGGTCGGCGACGTGCTCGTCCCTCGACTTGACCGCGGCGTAGCGGAACGCGTTGCGGTAGGGCGTACGTTCGAGCAGCCCCTTCTTCACCAGCCGCTCGGCCACGGTCTGCACCGTCGTGTACGCCAGTTCGCGCTCCTCGTTGAGCCTGACCAGCAGCTCCCTGACGCGCATCGGTTTCCGGGCATCCCACAGCACGTCCATGATCGCGCGTTCCAGGGACCCCAGGCTCGCCAACTGACCAACCCTCCGGTTCGATTAGTAGGAAACATTGTTGCCCGAAAAAGTCAGATCCGGCCAGGGGATCTCAC
Source organism: Nonomuraea sp. NPDC003201 (assembly GCF_053590415.1). Classification (NCBI taxonomy): domain Bacteria; kingdom Bacillati; phylum Actinomycetota; class Actinomycetes; order Streptosporangiales; family Streptosporangiaceae; genus Nonomuraea; species Nonomuraea sp. NPDC003201. The sequence continues at coordinate 19,402 of NZ_JBSFTC010000031.1, read as the reverse complement.
GGCCGAAGAGCCTCGGCTATCTGATGTTCGCCAGCCGCTGGCTCCAGGTCCCGCTCTATCTGGGCCTCATCGTGGCCCAGGCGGTGTACGTCTGGCAGTTCGCGCTGGAGCTCTGGCACCTGATCGAGACGGTGTTCCTGCACACCGCGCCGGTCACCGCGGCGACGCCGTCGCCCGAGGTCGTGGTCATGCTCACGGTCCTGGCGCTCATCGACGTGGTGATGATCTCCAACCTGCTGATCATGGTGATCATCGGCGGCTACGAGACCTTCGTCTCCCGCATCAACCTCAACGACCATCCCGACGAGCCCGAGTGGCTCTCCCACGTCAACGCGAACGTCCTGAAGGTCAAGCTGGCCACGGCCATCGTCGGCATCTCGTCGGTGCACCTGCTGCAGACGTTCATCAGGGCCCAGTCGACGCCCAACGACAAGATCATGTGGCAGACGATCATGCACCTGGCCTTCGTGGCCTCGGCCATCGGCCTCGCCTACATCGACCGCCTGCTGGCCACCTCCCCGGCGGAGCACACGCGGTCACATCTCTGACCCTCAGTACGCCGGGATCTCGCGGCCCTTGCGGCGCAGCACCCAGCCGGCCACCACGCCGCCGATGAGCCCGAACAGGTGGCCCTGCCAGGAGATGCCCTGCTGGTTGGGCAGCAGGCCCGCCAGGATCCCCCAGTACGCGAAGCCCACGCCGACGGCGATGGCGATGTCGAGCAGCCTGCGGTCGAACAGGCCGCGGGCCAGGATGAACCCGAAGTAGCCGAAGATCAGGCCGCTGGCGCCGACCGTGTAGACGTTGGGGCTGGTCAGCCAGGTGCCGAAGCCGCCGATGAGGATGATCAGCACGCTGGCCCACAGGAACTTGCGCAGGTCACGCAGGCCGGCCAGGAAGCCGAGGACCAGCAGCGGGAGCGAGTTGGCCATGAGATGGCCGAAGCCGCCGTGCAGGAACGGGGCGAACAGGATGCCGATCAGGCCGTCGGGCTCCCATCCGATGATGCCGAACTCGCGGTCGAGCCTGCCGTTCAGCACGAAGTCGAAGCCCTCGACGACCCACATCACGGCCAGCATGGCGACCACGACGGCGAGCGCGCTCAGCGCACCGGACAGGAGCGCCCCGGCGCCGCGCTTGGCCGACTCGAACCTGTGACCCGAATAGTCGCTCATGCGCTCTCCCGGTACGTTGCCTTCTCTTTCTTTACCGTAGCCAGGAACACTTATGCACGCGCTAAAAGCCCGCCCCTGACGCAATCCGGCAACCCCGAGGCCCCGCATCCGCGAGAAGCGGGCTGAGGTTCCCTCGGGGGGATGGCGGGGCGCCGAGGCAAGGGCTCGGGCGGGAGAGCGGTTGGGGGGTGCTCTCCCGCCCGTGAGAGGCCGGGCGCCGGACGGTTACTCGCCCGTCCAGCGGGGGGCGCGCTTCTCGGCGAAGGCGGCCGCGCCCTCCATGGCGTCCTTCGAGCCGAACACCGGCCCGACGATCGCTCCCTGCTTGGCGAACATCTCCTCCAGCGACCAGTCCTGCGACTCGATGATCACCTTCTTGGTCGCGGCGAGCGCCAGCGGCGCGTTGGCGGCGATCTTGCGGGCCAGCTCCAGCGCCCCCTCCAACGCCTCCCCCGGCACGGTGATCCGGTTGACCAGCCCGAGCTCGTACAGCCGCGCCGCCGGATAGTGGTCGCCGGTCAGGGCGATCTCCATGGCCACGTGGTACGGGATCCGGCGCGGCAGCCGCATGACGCCGCCCGCGCCCGCCACCAGCCCGCGCTTGGGCTCCGGCAGCCCGAACTTGGCCTCCGACGACGCCACGATGACGTCGCACGACAGCGCCAGCTCGAACCCGCCCGCGAGCGCGTACCCCTCCACGGCGGCCACCAGCGGCTTCTTCGGCGGCGACTCGGCGAGCCCGCCGAAGCCGCGCCCCTCGACCACCGGGAAGTCGCCGGACAGGAACCCCTTGAGGTCCATGCCCGCGGAGAAGGTGCCACCGGCACCGGTCAGGACATAAGCGGAAATGTCGGGGCGGGCGTCGAGCGCGTCCAGCGCCTCGGCGATCCCCCGCGCCACCGCCCCGTTCACAGCATTCCGCGCTTTAGGGCGATTTATCGTGATTACGGCGACGTTCTCGGATTCCTCGACGAGTACTTCGTCAGACAACGAGACCTCACTTGGGCTGGAAGCGGATGCCGCCGTCGAAGCGGATGACCTCGGCGTTCATGTAGTCGTTCTGGATCAGCGAGTGCACCAGGTGCGCGAACTCGTCGGCCCGCCCCATGCGCTTGGGGAACACCACCGGCGCCACGAGCTTGGCCTTGAACTCCTCGGAGTTCGCCGTGAAGCCGTAGATGGGCGTGTCGATGATGCCCGGGCAGATCGTGTTCACCCGCACGCCGATCGCGGCCAGGTCGCGCGCCGCGGGCACCGTCATGCCCACGATGCCGCCCTTGGAGGCCGAATACGCCAGCTGCCCCGTCTGCCCCTCCAGCGCCGCCACGGAGGCCGTGTTGACCACCACGCCCCGCTGCCCGTCCGCGTCGGCCGGCTCCGTCTTGGCGATCGCCGCGGCGCCGATGCGCATGAGGTTGAACGTGCCGATCAGGTTGACCTCGATGACCTTGCGGTACGTGGCCGGGTTGTGCGGGCTGCCGTCACGGTTGACCGTGCGCTCGGCCCAGCCGATGCCGGCGCTGTTGACCACCACGCGCAGCGGCTTGCCGGTGGCCACGGCGGCGTCCACGGCCGCCTGCACCTGCTCGTCGTCCGACACGTCGGTCTTGACGAACACCCCGCCGAGCTCGTCGGCGACGGTCTTGCCGCGCTCCTCGTTGAGGTCGGCGACGACGACCGTGGCGCCGGCGCGGGCCAGCTCGCGGGCCGTCGCCTCCCCGAGGCCGCTGGCGCCGCCGGAGATGATTGCTGCAGATCCGTTCACGTCCATATCCCGGACCCTAACCCGCCGACCGAATGAAGTTCTACTCGGGGGGCGTCAAATCTCACCCACAGCGCTGTCGACGTCGGAATAGACCTTGATGCGCCGGTCGAGCCCCGTCGTACGGAGAATGCGCGCCACCGGCGCCTGGGGCGCCGCCAGGGACACGCCGCCGCCCTCGCCCGTCGCCAGCCGCCAGGCCTCGATCAGCACCGACAGGCCGCTGGAGTCCATGAACGACAGCTGCTGCAGGTCGAGCACCAGCCTGGCGCTGTCCTGCTTGATCGCGTCACGCACCTCGTCGCGCAGGAACGGTGCGGTGAACAGGTCGAGCTCTCCCTCAACGGCCACCACCACGGCATCACCAAGGGCGTGTCGCGCAAGCCGCAGCTTCATTTGGCCCCTCCTCGATGAGCCACTGTACTTCGACATCCCCGGGTCCCGGGCATGCACAAACTATGAAGAGGCGGGCAGGACGCGGATAAATGCCCTCACACCGCAGGGATCGCGAATCCGTATGGAAGCTCCAGGCGGTGCTCGGCCAGCAGTTCCGCGTCGGAGAGCAGGTCACGCGTGGGGCCGTCGGCGGCGATGACACCGCCGGAAAGGATCAGTGAACGTTCACACAATTCCAGCGCGTACGGAAGGTCGTGCGTGACCATGAGCACCGTCACGTCGAGCGAGCGCAGGATCTCCGCCAGCTCCCTGCGGGCGGCCGGGTCGAGGTTGGACGAGGGCTCGTCGAGCACCAGGATCTCCGGCGCCATGGCCAGCACGGTCGCCACCGCCACCCGGCGCCGCTGCCCGAACGACAGGTGGTGCGGCGGCCGGTCGATGGCCTCCAGCATGCCCACCCGCTCCAGCGCGTCCTTGACCACCCGGTCGAGGTCCTCGCCGCGCATGCCCGCGTTGGCCGGGCCGAAGGCGACGTCGTCCCTGACCGTGGGCATGAAGAGCTGGTCGTCCGGGTCCTGGAAGACCAGGCCGACGCGCTGCCTGACCTCCTTGAGCGTGTCCTTGCGCACCGGCGTGCCGGCCACGGTGACGCTTCCGTGCCCCGGGGTGAGAATCCCGTTGAGATGCATGACGAGGGTGGTCTTGCCGGCGCCGTTCGGGCCGAGCAGGGCCACGCGCTCGCCGCGGCCGATCGACAGGTCCACGCCGAACAACGCCTGCGTGCCGTCGGGATAGGCGTAGGCGAGCTGCTTGACGTCGAGAGAGTTCACCACGAAAGTCCCCATACTGCGAGGGCCATGGCCGGCAGAGCCAGAGCGATGCCCCATTGACGTACAGATGCCGAAATATCTTGGATCACCGGCATCTGGCCGGTGTATCCCCGGCTGAGCATGGCCAGATGCACGCGCTCGCCCCGCTCGTACGAACGGATGAACAGCGCCCCGGCGGACCGGGCGATCACCGGGACATGCCGTAGATCACGCGCCTCGAACCCACGCGACTCCCTGGCCACCCGCATCCGCCGCATCTCGTCCATGATCACGTCCATGTACCTCAGCATGAACATGGCGATCTGCACCAGCAGGGCCGGCAGCCGCAGCCGCTGGGCGCCGATCAGGATCACCCGCGGCTCGGTGGTGGCCGCGAGCAGGATGGAGGCGATCACGCCGAGCGTGGCCTTGGCCAGGATGTTCCAGGCCGCCCAGAGGCCGGGCACGCTCAGCGAGAGCCCGAGGACCGTGGTCCGCTCCCCCAGCCCGATGACCGGGGTGAGGAAGGCGAACAGCACGAACGGCACCTCGATCACCATCCGCCGCAGCACGTACGCCAGCGGCACCCGCGCGGCCACCGCCACGGCGCCCAGCAGGGCGGCGTAGACCGCGAACGCCCAGAACCGCTCCCTCGGCGTGGCCACCACGACGATCGCGAAGGCGAAGACGGCCAGCAGCTTGCACTGCGGCGGCAGCCGGTGCACGACCGAGTCGCCCGGCAGGTAGAGCTGGTGATGGTGCCCCGCGCCCACGCGTCACACCTTGGCCGCGTCGCGGCCGCGGGCGGCGTACGCCACGGCCCCGGCGATGAGCAGCACGAGCCCGACGCCGACGATGCCGGCCACGCCTACGGGGATGCCGCCGACCTCGCCGTAGTCGGCCAGCCCCCACGTCACCAGGTGGTCGGTCGCCTGGCCGAGGAAGCCCTTGTTCTCGGCGACCGCCTCCAGCCCGTCGGGCGAGGACGAGGCGAAGAACGACACGGCTCCGGCCAGGACCAGCGTCAGGCCGACCCCTCCGAGGAGGAACGGCTTGAGCCTGCCGGGCGTGGCGGCCGGCTCCTGCCCGCCCACGGTGGTGGTCGCGCCTTCGGCGCCGCGCAGGACCAGGGGCCTGGTCAGGCCGCGGGCGCCGTACACGAGGTCGGGCCGCACGGCCAGGACCGCGCCGACGGTCATGGCCGTGATCAGCGCCTCGCCGATCCCGATCAGGACGTGCACGCCTCCCATGGCCGCCGCCACCGCGCCCACCTCGATCGGCGCGGTCCCCCCGATCCAGAACAGCAGCGTGAACGCCAGCGCGGAGGCCGGCACCGAGACCAGCGCCGCCAGGAACGCCGCCACCGCCACACGTCCCCTGGACAGCCCCGTCACCAGCCGGAAGATCCCCCAGCCGACCACCACGGTGACGATGCCCATGATCGTGATGTTGATGCCGAGCGCGGTCAGCCCGCCGTCGGCGAAGAACACGCTTTGCACGAGGAGGACCACGGCCATACACAGCACACCCGTGTACGGCCCGACGAGTATCGCGGCCAGCGCGCCGCCCAGCAGGTGGCCGCTGGTGCCGGCGGCGACGGGGAAGTTGAGCATCTGGACGGCGAAGATGAAGGCCGCCACGAGCCCGGCCATGGGAGCGGTCCGGTCGTCGAGCTCGCGCCGTGCCCCGCGTAGACAGACGGTGACCCCGGCCGCCGCCACCACCCCGGCCGAGATGGACGTCGCGGCATTGAAGAAGCCATCTGGTACGTGCACGGCACACCTCCTGCAAGAGCAAACGGTCCTACTTTAGGACATCGTCTTGCACCTGCATATAGATGGCATTAGCGCATGATTCGCCTGATGATCATCCTCGCCGTGAGCCGCCGCACCACGGTGCTCAGCCGCCCCTTCCCCGAGGTCGCGTACGGCCGCACGCTCCTGAGCGCCGCCGCGCCCCACCACCGGCGCGGCGCCGCCACCGTCTCGGCGTCGGTCTCGATCCTGAACCGCGCGGGCGGCCCGCCCAGATCCAGCTCCAGGTACGCGTCCCAGGTGCCGGGCGGCAGCCAGCCCACCCCGAGCCGGGCCACGAAACCGCCGCCTGGCAGCGCCACGGCCCGCTCGACCCGCTCACGGCCGCTGCGCCGCTCGCGCCAGACGACCCGCTTGACCGCCGAGGCGGCGGGTGCGGCGCCCGCGACGCAGACCTCGCCGTCGACGATCAGCCGGTGCCCCAGCGCCCACCGCGTCCTGATGAGCCGCACCGAGCCGGGCACCCCGACCACGTGGCCGCCGACGTCGATGCTGAGGTTGCCGTTGTCCCTGGTGAAGTACGGCAGGGCGACGGCGGCGCCGATCAGCCGGGGCGGCGGGCGGTTGACGCCGCTGTCGCGTTCGGCCCCGAGCCTGCCGAGCCGCACCACGCCTTCGGCCTCGACCGCCACCCGCAGGTCCCAGATCCCCGAGCCGAGCGCGGACACGTTCACCCGCGCCGTGAACTCGTTCCCCTTGCGCTCGGCCGGGACGACCAGCTCGGCGGCCGGGTCGTGCCGCCCGCGCAGCACCACGGCCAGGCCGTCGTCCCCGCCGATGCCGTCGAGCCCGGCCGATCCCGTCACCACGAGGCTGTCGCCGTCCCAGCACAGCCCGGTCAGCCTGCGCCGCACGGCGGCGCTCTCGATGCGGGCCAGGCGTACGAGGCGGTCGATGTCGTCGAGCGCCGCCGCCCGCTGCCTGTCGACGCTGCCGAGCAGCTCGTGCACGCCGGGGGTGTACCACTCGTCGCACAGGGCGGCCACCTCCCGCGCGATGTCCTTGCGCCGCACGTCGTCGCTCTCCAGGAACACCTGCCCGAGCTGCGCGAACACGTCCAGCCTGAAGTGCCGGCGCAGCAGGTGGTCGCGGAGCGGACCGGGCTCGACGTGCCCGGCCATGAGCCGGATCGGCGCCTTGATCATGGCCAGCCAGGCGAGCGGGTCCCTGCTGCCGCGCTGCTGCATGATGCTGCTGCCGTCGGGCCTGGACACGAGGTGGTAGCAGTCGTAGTCGGCCACCACGGAGACGGCCCCGGCGTGGCAGTAGGCGTGCACGGTGAAGAGGATGTCCTCGCCCACGAGCATGCCCTCGCCGAACCTGATGCGGTGGCGTTCGAGCAGCTCCCTCCTGAACAGCTTGAAGCAGCACAGGCTGTTGTAGACGTTGCTGTCGCCGATGGTCACGCGCTCCGCGCTCTGCTGGAACATCGACGCCGGCGCCCGCCTGCCGTGGCCCACGATCTTGCCGAGGACGATGTCGGAGCCGTTCCTGTCGGCCATGGCGACCATGCGCTCCAGCGCCTCGGGGCCGAGGTAGTCGTCGGCGTCGCAGAAGAACACGTACCGGCCCGAGGCGTGCTCGATGCCGATGTTGCGCGGACGGCCCGCGCTGCCGCTGCCGTCGATGTGGACGACCTTGACGCTGGCCCGGTGATAGGCGGCGTAGAGGTCGAGGAGCTCGGCGCTGCCGTCCGTGGAGCCGTCGTCGACGACGATGAGCTCCTTCTTCACGCGCTGCACGAGCACGGAGGTGAGGCATCTGTCGAGGTAGGCCCGGCAGTTGTGTGCCGGGATGACGACGCTCACGTCGACCGCGTCGTCACCGTTCCCCGTTTCAGACATCCGCCACCACCGCCACCACTTCAGAGAGTCACGTTGCGCTGCCGTCCGGCTTCAGTATGTGACGAGCCCGGGCCTCCGCGAGGGCCGATCGTATGTCTTCACCCCTGCTTTTGCAGCCAACGGAGATATACGGCATTCCACTAATAGGCCCTGGCAGTACCACATTTATCCTGGGACCGAATGAGTTTCAGGAATGAGGTTTTCCTACCGAGGAATAGAAACCTCTCCGCCAGGATCATTCAGCCACCCCCGGACGTTCGCCGGTGATCCTCTCGATGGGCTCGCGCGTCTACAGTTAGGCAACCTTGACCGGGAGGTGGCGGGAAATGGCATCGGATCTCCGCAGGCGGGCGTCGGACGACTCGCCCGTGCACTCTGCTGAGTTCATCGTCTCCGCGGCTCGCTTGGAAGAGCTGCATCAGTGCTCCGCCGTGCTCCGCCGTACGAGGTTGCGCGCCGAGGAGATCGTGGACGAGGCACGGACCTTGCTGGCGGAGGCCGAGCAACGCGGCGACGCCGACCGCGTCCTGGAGCTGCGCGCCCAGTTGGAACAGGCGCGCGGGCTGTACGGCAAGGTGCTGAACGCGTACGTGACGATCTGTCGCAAGATCGCCGACGAGCGTCAGGCCATCCTGCAGGAGCAGATGGGGTTGTCAGGTGCGGCCTGACGGGCTAGTGTCAGGGCATGCCTGACGAATGGAAGGATAAGATCCGCTGCTCTTTCTGCCACAAGAAGAGCACGGAGGTGAAGAAGATGATTGCCGGTCCCGGTGTGCACATTTGTGACCAATGCATCGAACTGTGCAATGAAATCCTCACGCAGGAGCGCCTCGCCACCTCTACCGAGCCCCGCCTCCCGATGTGGGAGTCCATGACAGAGGAGCAAATACTCGAGCATCTTCCGAAAATCGCCGCCGTGCAGGCACAGGTGGACGACAACCTGCGCGACTGGGTGGCGCATCTTCGCGGCAGGGACGTCAGCTGGGAACGCATCGGCGCCTCGCTCGGCATGACGCGGCAATCCGCGTGGGAACGGTTCAGGAGCGAGACCTGACAGGTGAACCGTTGTGACATGTGGGGCGTCCTATGGTCAGGGAGGCCCGACATGCGCGTCCTACACGGGCTCACGGCGCCCGATCTGGAGGAGCTCCAGCTCGAGCTGATCCTGATCCTGGCGCTGCACGACGAGGCAGAGCGACTCGCTGCCGAATGAACGGGCTCCAGCTCCCCGGGCATACCGGGGAGCTGGAGCAGGGGACCGGATCCTCCGCAGGATTGCTGGTCGTGCTGCGCTGCGCCGTGCTTGACGACTACCAGGGAGCGGCTCTCGGCCTGGCCGACTGGTCGAGGGTGCGGGTGGCCGGCTTCCGCGACCACTTCACCGCCCGGGACGACCTCGTGGCCGCCCTCCGCGACTACGAGATCGTGGTCATCGTGCGGGAGCGCACGCCGTTCCCGGCCGAAGTGCTCGACCGGCCGCCCAACCTGCGGCCGCTGATCACCTCGGGCATGCGCAACGCGTCGGTCGACGTGGCCGCCGCGCGGGCGCGCGGCGTCACGGTCTGCGGCACGGCCAGCTCCGTCCACCTGGTGCTGAGCGACCGCACGCGAGGGCTGATCGGGGAGCGGGAGCTGTCGCTGATGCGGCCGGCCTCCTACCTGGTCAACACCTCGCGGGCGGCGATCGTCGACCAGGAGGCGCTGGTGGCGGCGCTGCGGGCGGGGCGAGGCCGTCGAGGACATCGACGCCTTCCTCGCCGGAGCCCCGATCAGGACCCTCCAGCCCCGGTCAGTCGGCCCGGCTCCTGGCGCGGAAGGCGGCCGTCTTGACGCGGTTCTGGCAGGCCGTGGAGCAGAACCTCCGGGTGCCGTTGCGCGAGACGTCCACGTAGACCCGGTCGCAGTGCGGCGCGGTGCAGACCCCCAGGCGGTCGCCGAACTCGCTGCCCAGCACGATCGCCAGCCCGGTGGCGCAGCTCGCCGCCCACTCGCCCGCCAGCGTGCCGCCCGGGCCGTGGAAGTGCAGGTGCCAGGGCTCGCCGTCGTGCCGCTCCAGCGTCGGCCTGGCGTGGCTCTCCTCCAGCAGCGCGTTGACCTCGTTGGCGGCGGCGTCGATGTCGTCGGCGGCCACGGCGGCGAAGACCGTCCGCAGGCGGGCGGCCACCTCCGCCAGCTCGGCGCCCTCCGCGTCGGTGACCTCACGATGATCCGGATAGACCGTACGCAGGCTCTCGGTGGCGGCGCCACCGGCGCTGCCCGGCGCCGGATAAGCGCGTCCCCGCTGCTCACCGGGGGTCAGCGCGTTGACGATCGCCACCGTGGCCCTGACCACGCCATCCGTGTGACTGTTGTAATCCAATTGACCGGTTACACCTTCGTGTTCTAGCTTGTAACTGCCCAAAGGATAAACGACAGTCACAAGGAGACGGACGTGCTCACTCACGATGCCGCATCGCAGTGGATCGCGCGTTGGGACCGCCAGCAGGAGGGCTACCTCCCCGACCGCGAGGAGCGCTTCACCGCCCTGATCGACGCCGTGGAGGCGCTGGACCGGCCGGACCCGGTGGTGATCGACCTGGGCTGCGGCCCCGGGTCCCTGTCGGCCCGGCTGCTCGACCGCCTGCCCAAGGCGAAGGTGATCTCGGTGGACGCCGACCCGCTGCTGCTCGGGCTCGGGCGGGCCGCGTACCCGCGGCTGACGTTCGTCTCGGCGGACCTGCGTACCGGCGGCTGGACGGAACTGCTCGGGCTGGACGGGCCCGCCGACGCCGCGATCAGCACGACGGCGCTGCACTGGATCTCCGCCGCCGACCTCAAGAGCGTGTACGGCGAGGTGGCGAGCGTGCTGCGGCCCGGCGGGCTGCTGCTCAACGGCGACCACATGGACACCGACGACACCTCCCCCGCCCTCTCCCGCCTTGAGCGCGCCGTCCACGACAGGGAGACGGAGCGGGCATTCGGCGCGAACCCGCCGGAGGACTGGCGGACCTGGTGGGACGCGGTCGAGGCGGACCCGGCCTTCGCCGAGCTCAACGAGGCGCGCCGCACCACGGCCGGGGCCTCGCACCACGGCTCGGAGTCGCACCTGCTGTCGCACCACGTCGAGGCGCTGCGGGAGGCCGGGTTCGCGGAGGTCGGCACGCTCTGGCAGCGGGGGAACAACCGCCTGCTGTGCGCCGTACGCGGCTGACCCCTATACGACTAACCAAGCGCTTGCTACGCTCCGCCCATGATGTCCACGGTTGTCTGGGGCACGGGCAACGTCGGCCGCGCGGCCATCCGCGCGGTCGAGGCCCATCCGGGGCTGAAACTCACAGCCGTACTCGTCCACGATCCGGACAAGGTCGGCAGGGACGCCGGCGACCTCGGCGGGCTCGGCCACGAGCTCGGGGTCGCCGCCACCGACGACGTCGACGCCGTCCTGGGCGCGAGCCCCCGCGCGGTGGTCTACGCGGCCTCCGGCGACCTCCGCCCCCAGGAGGCACTCGACGACGTGACCAGGGCGATCCGAGCCGGAGCCGTCGTCGTCACCCCCTCCCTCTACGCGCTCTACGACCAGCGCAACGCCCCGTCCGAGCTGCGCGAGCCGGTGCTGGCCGCCATCGGCGAGGGCGGCGGCTCGCTGTTCGTGTCGGGGATCGACCCCGGCTGGGGCAACGACGTGCTGCCGGTGCTGATCAGCGGGCTCGGCTCCACCATCGACGTGATCCGCTGCCAGGAGATCTTCGACTACTCCACGTACGACCAGCCCGACTCCGTCCGGTACCTGGTCGGCATGGGCCAGCCGATGGACTACGAGCCGCCGATGATCGCGCCGACCGTCCCGACCATGGTGTGGGGCGGCCAGGTACGGCTGATGGCCAGGGCCCTCGGCGTCGAGCTCGACGAGATCCGCGAGACCCGGGACCGGCGCGCGCTCGACGCCACGGTGGGCGAGTTCGAGGCGGGGACGCAGGGCGCGGTCCGGTTCGAGGTGCAGGGCATCGTCGAGGGCGAGCCCCGCATCGTCGTCGAACACGTCACCCGCATCCATTCGTCCTGCGCGCCCGACTGGCCGACGGCTCCGAACGGCGTGGGCGCGCACCGCGTGATCATCGAGGGCCGGCCGCGCATCGAGGTCACGGTGGAGGCCACGGACGAGGGCGGCAACCTGTCCGCCGGAGGGAACGCCACCGCGGTCGCCCGCCTGGTGGGCGCCATCGACTGGCTCGTGGACGCCGGACCCGGACTGTACGACGCGCTCGACGTCCCGCTGCGACCCGGCACTCTCGGACCCGGCACTCTCGGAGGAAAACGACCGTGAACATCGACATTCCCGCAGGCAAGGACCCGATCTCGTACGTGTGGGGCGAGATGGTCCCCGGCATCGGGATCGCCGCCTCGAAGTTCTCGATGTCGGTGTACACCCACACGACCCTCGGACTGCGCGAGTTCGAGGCCGCGCGGCTGCGGACCGCGCAGATCAACGGGTGCGCCTTCTGCCTCGACTGGCGTACGGAGCGGGACGGGCAGAAGGTCGAGGACACGTTCGCCGACGCGGTCACGGAGTGGCGCACGACCGACGCGTTCGACGACCGCACCCGCCTGGCGGCCGAGTACGCCGAGCGGTACGCCCTGGACCACCACGGCCTGGACGAGGAGTTCTGGGCCCGGATGACGGCGCACTACAGCCAGCTCGAGATCGTGGAGCTGAGCATGTGCCTCGGCTCGTGGCTGGCGTTCGGCCGCCTCAACCACGTACTGGGCCTCGACACCGCATGCACGCTGACCGGCGGCTCATCGCCCACCCCCCGATTATGAGAACTCACGAAGTGAGGGACCGCATGCGCAGCACCGGAAAGACCTCGACCCCCGACATCTCCCGCCGCGGCTTCCTCATCGGAACCGGGTCCCTCCTGGGCGCGGCGGCCCTCAGCCACCCGGCCGCCGCCGCTGCCGGTCCGATCGCTGACGGGGCCCGCGTGCCTGTCCTGGTCATCGGCACCGGGTACGGCGGCTCGGTGGCCGCCCTGCGCCTGGCCCAGGCGGGTGTCAACGTCCACATGATCGAGATGGGCATGGCCTGGGACACCCCCGGCTCCGACGGCAAGATCTTCTGCAACACGCTCCAGCCGGACAACCGCTCCTACTGGCTCCGCACCCGGACGAAAGCCCCGCTCAACTACTTCCTCGGCTTCCCCATCGACCGGGACATCCCCCGCTACACCGGCGTGCTGGACGCCGAGGAGTTCAGCGGCATCACGGTCTACCAGGGCCGCGGCGTCGGCGGCGGCTCGCTGGTGAACGGCGGCATGGCCGTCACCCCCAAGCGCGAGAACTTCGCCGCCATCCTCCCGTCGGTGAACCCCGCCGAGATGTACGACACCTACTACCCCCGCGCGAACACCGGCCTCGGCGTCGGCACCGTGGACCCCGCCTGGTTCGACTCCACCGACTGCTACCAGTACGCCCGCGTGGGCCGCAAGCACGCCCAGCGCTCCGGCTTCCCGTTCACCTTCGTGCCGGACGTGTACGACTGGGACTACATGAAGCAGGAGGCCGCCGGCACGGTGACCAAGTCGGCCCTGGCCGGCGAGATCCTGTACGGCAACAACTACGGCAAGAAGTCCCTGCAGAAGACGTACCTCGCCCGGGCCGCGGCCACCGGCAGGGTCACCGTCTCCCCCCTGCACCGGGTGACCTCGGTCGTTCCCGCCTCCGGCGGCGCCTACACGGTGACCATCGAGCAACTGAACACGAGCGGCGACACCACGGCCACCAAGACCGTCACCGCGGACCGGGTGTTCTTCGCGGCCGGCAGCGTGGGCACCAGCAAGTTGCTGGTCAAGCTGAAGGCCACCGGAGCGCTGCCCAACCTGAACGGCGAGATCGGCAAGGGCTGGGGCGACAACGGCAACGTCATGTGCGGCCGCGCGAACCACCTCTGGGACCCGACCGGATCGCTCCAGTCGTCCATCCCGTGCTCCGGCATCGACAACTGGGCCGCGGGCGGCGCCTTCGCGGAGATCGCCCCGCTGCCCACCGGGATCGAGACCTTCGCGTCGTTCTATCTCTCCATCACCAAGAACCCGAACCGGGCCCAGTTCGCCTGGAACGCCGCGACGGGAAAGGTGGACCTGAACTGGCAGACGGCCTGGAAACAACCGGCCATCGACATGGCGAAGACCATTTTCGACAAAATCAATTCGAAAGAGGGGACGATCTACCGGACCGATCTGTTCGGCGTCTACAAGATCTGGGGCGACCATCTCACGTACCACCCGCTCGGGGGCGCGGTCCTGAACAAGGCGACCGACAATTACGGGCGCCTGACCGCCTACCCCGGCCTGTACGTCATCGACGGGGCGTTGATCCCGGGCAACACCAGCGTCAACCCGTTCGTCACCATCACCGCCCTGGCCGAGCGGAACATCGAGAAAATCATCGCCACCGACCTGTGAAAGATTTGAGGCCCGCATCTCTGCGGGCCTCATATCCAAGCGTCGTGTCATCGCTTGGATCAATGATGACCTCGGTTACACGTGATCGTCAAGCTAATCCCATGGCATGGCATAGAAACAGCAGCCTTTTACGCCGATATTTTCCCTTATATCGCCGCCCCGGCCGCCTATGGTGGAATGAAAGCCGCTGAGGAGGCTGCGATGAGAGAGCACTTCGTCTGGGTGACGACGCGCCGCATCAGGCCGGGGGCGTTGGAGGAGTTCGAGAGGGCCTGGCGCCCGGACCCGTACCCGGAGGGTCTGCGTCACGCGTACGCGTACTGGTCGGAGGACGGGGAGGAGATCACCGGGGTGTCGTTCTGGGACTCGAAGGAGGCCTGCGACTCCTGGCGCAGCTCCGAGGCCGAGAACCGGCGCCGCGAGATCATGAGCCCTTACGTCCTCGAGGAGCGCGAAGGCTTCTACCAGGGCCGCGAACTCGGCGTCCCCGTACGGTGAACCACCGGCCCGCCCTACGGCGGGCCGTCACTGGACTCGGCCCGTCGGGAGATCGACGACGCGGCGATCGGGCTCCTCGACCACCTGCTCAGCGACCGGGCGAACTGCCCGACCTGCGTCCCAAGATCCGCGCGCTGCTCGCCACCGTCCGGGCACCGGCTCCCTGAGACCTGGTGAATCCCCGGCCGGCCTATGGGCACAGGGCGGAGGTCAGCAGGGCGACGGCCGCCTTCTCGGGATCCCCCGAGTACGAGGTGATCGACAGAGCCACCTGCCGCGACCCGTCGGCCGAGCTGAACGCCACCGTGAGATAGCCCGGGGCGCCCCCGCCGTGCCCCAGCGCGGTGCCGCACGGCAACGGCGCCATCTCCAGGCCCAGCCCGTACGTCTTCCTGGTCGCGCCGGGGTCCTTCATCTCCTTCAGCAGGGCAGCGGGAAACAGCCTGCCTTGGAACAGAGCGCGCCGCTGGTGTGCTGGAGAAGGTGCCTGATCGTGGTGTCGGCCCCCTTGTCCACGAGCCCGGGCAACCACTGCTCCACGCTGTCGGACAGCTCCAGCCTGCTCTCGTTCGCGAGTTGGAGCACCACGGTCGCCGTGAACGACTTGGTCACGCTCCCCACCCGGAACCGCCCGTCCACGGGAGCCGCCCGGTCCCCGCCGATCCTCGCCCGGCCGCTGGTGCCGCGCCAGGTCCTGTTCCCGTCGCGTACCTCGGCGATCGCCCCGACCGCGCCGACATCGACGATCCTGTCCAGCATCGCCTGCAGATCCGCCCGATCACGGGGGCCCACCGTCTCGACGGCGGCGGCCCCGGCGGGCGCCGCCGCCACCGCCGTGATCAGGCCCGCCGCGACGGCCACGCCGACGTACTTCTTCCCCTTCACGTCGCCCCTCCTCCCGGAGCCCGCCTCTCGGCCTCCGCCACATCAAGATCAGCCATGGAGAGGTGGTACGGCATCGGAGAAGGCACCCGCGGAAACCCTGATATCGGCCGGCGGTCTCCGCCCCGGGAAGTAGGCCATTCGGCCACCCGCCTCCCTCAGCGACCGGGCGCGTCCGGGGGCGGCTGCTCGGCGGGGAACAGGATCGCGCTGAGCAGGTACGGCGCGCGGTCCGGCGCGGGAGCGTTGGCGACCCGGTCCCGCAGCACCGCGAGCAGGTCGGTGAGCATCTCGGCGAGCTCGTCCGGGCTGAGCCACAGCGTGCCCTGCCGATAGGACACCGAGTCGGCGACCGGGTCGGCGCCGTCGCGGTCCAGGTAGGCGTTGAACTCGGCGATCAGGGCGGCCATTGCCGCGGCGAATCCACGGCGGTGGTCGTCGAGCGACATCGCGGCCGCGGCGCCGGCGTCGATCGCGGGCCGGTCCTGGCGCAGCCGGTAGCTCCGCTCGACGGCACCGCGTACCCGCTGCTCGCCCTCCACCTCGAGAAACCCGCCCTCGGCCAGCAGGGCGACCTGCCGGTAGACGGTCACCTTCGACACCCCGGGCATGCGGGCGCACAACTGCGCGGTCGTCAGCACCTGTCCTGCCGACAGGGCGTGCACGATGCGCAGCCGTACCGGATGCAACAGCAGCTCAACGGCGTCCATGGCCCAACGATTTCACATGAGATACCATTATCCAAAATGAAAACGGTTGGAAGGAGCGGGCATGCGGGATGTATCGGGGCGGGCGGTGCCGGTGAACGGCCGGCGCGTCTATGTCGAGGAGTCCGGCCAGGGGCATGACCTGACGGTGGTCTTCGAGGCGGGCGGAGGCTGCGGCCGGACCTTCTGGGATCCGGTGCTGCCGCTGCTGGCCGACACGGCGCACCTGGTGGCCTACGACCGTGCCGGGCGCGCGCTCAGCGGCCGCGTCACCCAGCGGCTCAGCATCGATGACATGGCCGCCGATCTGATCGCGATGACCGAGGCCGTCGTCCCGGGCGAGTTCGTGCTCGTCGCGCACAGCATGGGCGGGCTGGTCGCCCGCCGCGCCGCCGAGCGCCTGGGGCCTCGGCTGCGGGGCCTGCTGCTGGCCGACGTCCTGCCGGAGACCTCACCGGTGTACGACACCTGGGACCGGACCGCCAAGAAGATCGACCGCATGCTGGCGGTGACGCAGACGCTCAGCCGGTTCACTCCTCTGGCACGGCTGTTCTCCGGTAACGTGCGGCGCCTGTTCTCCGCCGACACCTACCAGACCATGCTCGCCGAGGATTTCACCCCCGCCGGGACCTCCCAGACCCGCAAGGAGATCCAGGCGGTGGCCGCCGCCATCCCGCAGTTCCGCGCACGACCTCCCCAACTCCCGAAATGCCCGACGATCGTGCTGTCGGTGACCCGCGCCGAAAGAGGGCGGGAGCGTCAGCACGCCGCCATCCACGAGCACCAGCGCCGCTACGCCGAGATCCTGCCCGACGGGAGCCACGAGGACGTCGCGTCGGGGCACTTCATCCAGGCCGAGCAGCCCCGACTGATCGCGGACCGGACACGACAGCTCCTGACGGCCTCCCGAAAAATGGATGGACACGGCTGTTAGCGTCCCAGGCATGGGTGTAGTTGACATTGACCGCTTTGTCGCCGACGGGTTCGTGAAGCTGGAAGAGGCTGCCCCGCGCGAGGTCGGCGACGCCGCCCGGGCGTTGCTGTGGCGGCAGACCGGTCTGTCACCGCGGGACCCGGCCACCTGGAAGGAACCGGTGGTGTGGGCCGCGGACCTCACGGGTGAGGGCGCGCTCGGGGAGTTCATCCGGAGTCCCCGGCTCGCCGAGGCACTCGACGAGCTCTGCGGGGCCGGTGGCTGGGTGCCGCGTGGTTCGCTCGGCATGGTGCCGATCCGGTTCCCGCGCCTCCCGCCCGCCGACGACAGAGGCTGGCACATCGATGCCAATGCCGCCCAGCCGGACGGCGGCTACCTGTGCAGCGGGCAGCCGGAGACGATGCTGCTGCTGATCCTGCTGTCGGAGGTCGGCCCCGACGACGCGCCGACCCGGATCAGGGTCGGTTCGCACCGGGACGCGGCCGCGGCGCTGGCGGGGCGCGTGCTGGACCCGTTCGAGGCCGGACCGTTGGTGGACGCGGCCAGTTCACACCGTCCGCTCGCGTACGCGACGGGCCGGCCGGGTGACATCTACCTGGTCCATCCCTTCACCGTCCACGCCGCCGACGAGCACCGGGGCGACGAGCCGCGGTTCATGGCCCAGGCGCCCGTCTTCCTGACCGAACCGGTGACTCCGGAGGGGGGCAACGCACTGGCTCAGGCCATCTCGTGAGCTCCCGAGGTCAGCACACGCCGCGTGCCCCTCGATCGCCAGGCGGTCGCCACCGACTGCACAAGTGCGTCCGAAACGCCCTGGCTGGTGTCCAGCTCGTAGTCGTACGGACCGAACGTGTGGATGCCGTCGACCTCCACGTGCTCACGCCCCTCCCCGATGCGGCGGTCCCCGCGCTCGCGTTCTCTCCGATCGATCTCCGCAAGGTCGCAATACACCCCGACGAGGAACACGTCGAAGTCCGCCAGCAGTTGTGACAACTCTTCGCGCCACGTCGGGAATTCGATGACGTGCTCCACGACCAGGTCGTTGCCGGCGCTCGCCAGGGCGGGCAGGCACCGGTGAAAGCCGTTGAAGAAGCGCGGCCGCATCTCGTACCACCACGAGAAGGGACCCTCGTGGTCACGCCGCTCCGGGAGCATGCCGCTCGCCACGAACTGGTCGGACGAGACATGGAGAAACGGCTCATCGAGTGCGCGCTGCAGCGCCTTGGCCAGGGTCGATTTCCCGGAACTGGAGGCCCCGCTGAGAATGATGACGCGGCCCGGACCTCGAGTCGGTGGGGTGGGTTCCATGCTCACACAATGGCAGACCGCTCCCGAGCCTTATCGTACGGCTGTGACGCTCACCGATGCCGATCTGGCCCGATCCGGCGACGATACTCGCGCGGAGACGCGCCGGTGACCCGCTTGAACGCGTTGCTCAGCGCGCTCTCCGAGCCGTAGCCGACCGTACGGGCGATCATCGCCACCGTGAAGCCGCTGTTCACCGTCAGTCTGGCCCGCCAGGGCGACCGCTGGGCAGGAGTACTGATCCTCGACCTGAAGCACCTGCTCATCTCCACCGCGGCCGGCATCGGGATCATGGACCTGACGGGCCGCGTGACCGAGACCCTGCTCAAGCTCGGCAAGAACTCCGAGATCTACCCGCACTTCAGCGCCACGTAGCCGTTCATCGCTCCCAGGAGTGGTCGATCCCGGCGTCCACAAGCTGTGGATCGACACCCGGAAACGAACCGTCACCGAACAGGATCCGCGCCGCCACGGCACGACCGGCACGACCACGCAGCACGGCCACCGCCGCCTCCGCCGCGGCGGGGGACCGGATACCGGCGAACACCCGGCGCAACAACAGCCGGCCCCGGAACCGGGCCCGCAACGCACCCCCGTCGTACAGGCTCAACCTGCGCTGATCGCCAGTACGCAGGTACCCGGCGGCGACCGCCGCGGCCAGTTCCGCCATGCGTAAGCACGGGTCCAACCCACCGGCCGTCAGCGGCGAAACCGCGCCCGCCGCGTCTCCGACGAGCAGCCCGGCGGGGCACGCCAACCGTCGCAGCACACCGCCGACCGGGATCGGGCCACCGCCGGGCTGCTCGTCGGAGACGCGGCGGGCGCGGTTTCGCCGC
>NZ_JBSFTC010000030.1:0-70274 GCF_053590415.1 Nonomuraea sp. NPDC003201 | reverse complement strand
CGCGGCGGCCTGGCTGACGGGCGGCGACGCGGTGCGCCGCGCCCTGGAGGCGGCCGGGCTGGGGGCCCTGCCGCACCGCTCACCGAACAACGGCGGCTCGCCGAGTGGGGACGGCTCATCCACCGGGTCGCCGGGCGACGGCGGTTCACCGACCGGGTCGCCGAGCGATAGCGGCTCTTCAACCAGATCACCGAGTGGGGACGGCCCGTCGGGGGATGGCCGCGCCGTGATGCGCGATCCGCGCGGCGAGAGCGGTTCCGACGAGCAGGAGCCCGGTGACCAGGGCGTGCCAGAGCTGCGTCGGGCGGTGGGTGAGGCACTCAGGTCGTGGGAGTCGTACGGGGATCCCGGCCGGTCGGTGCGGGACGCGGTCCGTACGGTGCCGTGGGAGCGGGCCAGGGCGGCCGCCTACGCCGAGCTGGGCCCCGTCGGCTGGGCGGCGTTGTGGGACGAGACCGGCGGACGGCTCTGGCCGCAGGTCAACCGGCTGGTCAACGACATCCGCCGGGGCATCGCCGAGCTGGGCGGTGAGGGTGGCGAGGTCGGTCAGGTCGGTGTGGCGTTGCGGCGGGTGACGCTCGACGCGGTGCTGGGGCAGCACGACGCCCCCTGGCTGTCGGCGTTCGACGGGCTCGACGGGCTCAAGCGGACGGCCGAGCGCACCGGCTGGTGGTGGCCGTTCGAGCGGCTGGCGATCGTGACGGATCGCCCCGCCGAGCTGCACCTCGACGAGGTGGGGCGGCTGCATCGGGCGGTCGGCCCGGCCCTGTCCTACTCCGACGGGTTCGCGCTGCACGCCTGGCACGGCATGCCCGTTCCCGCCGACTTCGGCGCCGCGATGCGCGAGCTGACCGTCGAGCGGATCCGCGAAGAGGAGAACGCCGAGCTGCGCCGGGCCATGCTGGAGCACTTCGGCCTCGACCGCTACCTGGCCGAGTCGGGGGCCAAGCCGGTGCATTCCGACGAGACGGGCGTCCTGTGGCGGGTGGAGCTCTCCGACGACGAACCGCTGGCCATGGTGGAGGTCGTCAACTCCACGCCCGAGCCCGACGGCACCAGCCGCACCTACTTCCTGAGGGTGCCGCCGTGGGTGGAGCGGGCGCGGGAGGGCGTCGCGTGGACGTTCGGGGTCACTGAGGAGGACTACCGGCCCGAGCGCGAGACCTGAGGTCAGGGCCAGACCGCCGGGATGCGTTCGAGGACGCCGCCGGTGAAGACGTCGTAGAGGCCGAGCGGCTCCAGATGCACGTAGCCGATGTGGCAGTCGCAGGCCGCGGCGGGGCAGGGCCGGTGCCGCAGCGCCGCGCGGTAGGAGCCGTCGTACAGGTTGCCGAGCACCTCCGGGATGAAGTGGCAGCGGCGCACGGTGCCGTCGCCGTTCACCGAGATCACGCTGTCGCCCGTCCGGCACGGCAGCCCGGCGCTCCGGTGCGGGAAGCGGCTGACGTGGAAGAGCGGGTCGATCGCCGACCATTCGGCCGCCTCCTCGTCGGTGTAGAGGCGGCCCTCCTCGGCGTTCACCCACAGGTACGTCTCCGAGGGCAGGTCCGACCGCAGTCGCCGCGCGTCCGGCAGGTGCGCGGGGTCACCGACGATGCCGACGCTGTGGCGCACCGGCAGCGAGCGGAGCTTGCCCAGGAAACGGTCGTACGCGACCTGCGTCGGGTGGTACGTCACCCACAGCGCGGCCCGATCGGACGCCTCGGCGAGCCAGTCGGTACGGCAGCTCAGGTTCGTCTGGATGGCGACCTTGGCGACGTTGGGCAGCCAGGAGAGCTCCACGAGGGCCCGGCGGTACCACGACCTGACCAGGCCCTCACCCCACGGCGTGAACAGCACCGACACCTCGAACGGCTGCTCGCCCACCCAGCCCGCGAACCGCTCCAGCGCCTCCCGGTCGACCCGCAACTGCTCGGGGCTGTCGCGCCGCTTGGCGAACGGGCAGTAGGAGCAGTCGTAGTCGCAGCTCGCGAGGGGCCCGCGGTAGAGGATGGTCAGCACGCCGCGTACCCCTCCATGAGCCGCCTGACCTCGGGCGAGAAGAGGGCGGGCCCGATCGCGTCGGAGTACGCCAGCCCCTCCGGCGTCAGCCGGACCGTCGCCGGGTCCGCCAGCAGCCACTCGCCGAACTCGTCCAGGGCGAAGTCGGCCAGCACGTCGCCGCCGAACCGCTCCGCGTACTGCCGCCGCGAGAGCCCGTCGCCCTGCAGCAGCGACTGGATGAGGTGGCGCCGCTTGCGCTCTTCGAGCGACAGGGAGAAGCCCACGTTGGCCACGTCGAACTCGTCCTGCCGCACGTAGTCGTCGATGATCGAGCGCACGTGCCGTGCCCCCACGGCGTACTCGAACGAGTAGTGGAGCTCGCTCGTGTACGAGCGCGCCCCGCACCCCAGCCCCACCATCCCGTCGGTCTGGCAGCAGTATCCGGTGGTCGAACCCGTGCCGGGCAGCCGGAACATCCGCATCGAAACCTGCTCGTACCCGGCGGCCAGCAGGTGCTCGCGCCCGGCCCAGTACAGTTCGAGCCGCTGGTCGTCCCAGGCCCGGCCCTGCTTGCCGAGCCCCGTCAGCGGCCGGACGTAGAGCGGGTACAGGTACAGCTCCTCGGGCCGCCACCCGAGCGCGGTGTCCAGCGAGTACAGCCACGACTCCGGCGTCTGCCCGTCGATGCCGTAGATCAGGTCGATGTTGAGCACCGGCACGCCCGAGGCCCTGATCGCGTTGAGGGCCGCGTCCACCTCGGCCCGTTTCTGCGGGCGCACGGCGGAGCGGGCCTCGGCGTCGACGAAGCTCTGCACGCCGATCGAGACGCGGGACGTGCCGCGCTCGGCCAGGACGGACAGGCGGTCGGGGGTGGCGGTGGCGGGGGAGGTCTCCACCGAAAGCGGGATCCGGGCGAGATCCACCCCCATCGTGCGCTCGGTCAGGTCGAACAGCCGGGTCAGCTCGCGGGCGCTGAGGTACGTCGGCGTCCCGCCGCCGAACGCGGCCGTGGTGAACGCGGTCTCCTCCAGCGCGTCCCGCACCTGGACGGCCTGGCGCTCCAGCGCGTCGAGGTAGGCCGCGACCAGCTCCTCCGGGGCGCCGGTGCGGGTGAAGAGGTTGCAGAAGCCGCAGCGCATCTCGCAGAACGGGATGTGTACGTACAACGCGCCCGGCCGTTCCCCGGACCACACCTCCTTGAGCCGTGGTCGCGGATCGAGCGGCCGGTAGGCGGTCTTGTGCGGATAGGCGTAGACGTAACCCTCATAAGGCCGCATTGCTCTCCAGAACGAACTCGGTGTAGGGGACCGTCCAGACCACCTCGTGGCCGATCCGGTGGCCGACGTGGCCGTCCTCGCCGTACGCCGTGCCGTGGTCGGAACAGACGATCACCAGGCACGGACGGCGGCGGCGCATCAGCGCGTAGAGGCGTCCGATGTGCCGGTCGACGTACCGCAGCGCCGCCGCGTGGCTCTCCAGCGAGTCGCCGGCGGCTCCCGGCAGGTAGAAGTGGTTCGGCTGGTGCAGGGCCGACACGTTGACGAACAGGAAGACCGGTTCGCGCCGGTCGGCCAGCACCTCCTCGGCGCGGTCGATCTGGCGCTCCAGCGACGACGGGTTCGTCACGCCGAAGGCAGGCTCCCAGTGGCTCTCGGCGAACAGGCTCGGCAGCGTGGACCCGAGCGGGGTCAGCTTGTTGAAGAAGCCGACACCGCCGACGCACACCGTGTGGTAACCGGCCCGCGCGAGGCCGGCGGGCAGGTCGGGCGCGTCGAACACCCACGTACGGCCCCCGGTGGTCTCGCTGCCCGGGAACGTGGCCGCGAACAGCCGGGGATGCGGCCCCGGGGTCACCGGAGTGGGCAGGAACCCGGCGAACATGGCGGCGTGGGCGGCGTACGTGAAGCTGCCCGGGCTGTGCCGCCGCTCCCAGGAAGCGCCGGGCGGCAGGAGGTTCGGCAGCAGGCCGGCGGCCTCGAGCGCGACCGCGACGTCGTGGCGGAGCGTGTCGAGCGTGACGAGGAGGATGTCGTGGCTCCCCACGATCCCGTTCATGTCGAACGGCGACTCGCCGCCCGCGACGTCGCCCGTGCTCACCGCGCCCCCGCCAGGACCGCGCGTACCTGCTCGGCGTACGTGTCCCGCCCGTTCCCCGCGAGATCCCCCAATCCCGGCAGCAGATCCCCGAACGCGTTCACCTCGGCCACCGCCACCGACCGCCAATCCGCCCCCACCATGACGTCCACCCCCGTGCTGAGGCTCCGGGGAAAGCAGGCCGCCGCCCGCGAGCACGCCTCCAGCACCCGCTCCCACAGGTCCGGCCGCGACCGTACGGCGTCCAGATCGCCCCGCGACCCGCCGAGGTGCAGGTTGGTCATCGGGCTGCGGCCTGCCCGCAGCACCGCGTGCGTCGGGACCCCGGCCACGGTCACCACCCGCAGGTCGAACACCCTCCCGCCGGTGGACGCCTTCGGGAACCACCGCTCGACATGCAGCCCGTCGCCGGCGAGGAAGTCCACGATCCGCCGCACGTCACCGGCGGAGGTGTACGTGCGCACCCGCAGCGAGTTGCACAGCACCCCCTCGACCCAGGCCGCCGACGTGACGGCCCGCACCCGGTCGCCGTGCGCCTGGAACGCGATCACCCCGGACGCCGACGAACCGTGCGCGGGCTTGACGAACACCCGGGACCAGCCGCGGCGCTCCATCTCCGCCCGCAGCCCGTCGTACGAACCGGCCTCGAACGCGGGCGGCACCGGCACCCCCGCCCCGGCCAGCACGGCGTGGCAGCGCCGCTTGTCGAACATCACCGCGATCTCCTCGACGTCGCCGAGCAGCCGCACACCCGGGATGGCGGCCACCCGCGACAGCCCCGCCGTGAACGCCTTGAACCAGGCCGCCCCGCCGCCGACCCGCGAGGGATCCCCGGGCCCGCGCAACAGCTCGTCGGCCCCGGCGTCCTCGCCCGGCGAGTCCACGCGCAGCAACGACCCCTCGGGCGCGCCGATCTCCCGCCCGGCCAGCACGTCCCGCCACGGGATCACGTGGGGCTCCGCCAGCCCGGCGGCCATCGCGGCGTCCCGGAACATCGTCACCCGCCGATCCCCGGGCGTCCCGACCACGGCGAACCGCACGCCACTCACTCCGTCACGGCCACGTAGCCCGTGCCCGGGCCGGACAGGTCGACGTCGACGCCCGGCAGCGCCGCGGTCAGGCGGGCCCTCATCTCGAGGCCGATGTCGTGATGAGAGAGGTCCAGCCGGCGCAGGTGGGTGAGCGGCTGGCCGCTGAGCAGCGCCTCCGCGCCGGCGTCGCTGAGCCCGCCCATCGCCAGGCTCAGCGTCTCCAGCCCGGCCACGATCGGCGCGGACGCCACGGCGGCGGCGAGCTCGTCCTGGATCTCGCTGTTCTGCAGCCCCAGGTGGCGCAGCCGGGGCAACCGCTCCCCGCCCAGGATCCCGGCGACGTCGCCGACCGTGGCGTCACCGCCGTACTCGTTGACCCCGAACCACATGTCGAGGTGCTCCAGCGCGGGCAGGTCGCACGCGCCGACGCCGCGAACCGCCTCTCCCTGCAGCCCTCCCGTCTCGAACCGCAGCACCTTCAGCGACCCGTGCCGCACCGGCGAGAACCGCAGACCGGTGCCGCCGCGCACCTCCAGCCGCTCCAGCTTCGGGTACGCCTCCAGCAGCGGCGTGATGTCCGACTGCGTGATCCAGGAGATCTCGCAGTCCTCCGGCGACATCGCGCCGAGGAAGAGCGAGCGCAGCGCGGGCAGCCTGCCGGCCTCCTCGACCAGCCGCTGGACGATGTGACCGCTGTCGGTGTCGTAGGGCTCCTCCCACCCGCCGATCACGAGGGCGGTGACCTGCGGGCTGTCGACGTGCTCGAAGAACCAGTCGAAGCACTCGGCGATGTGGTCGGGGAGGCCATCGTCGTAGGTGTCGGCGCTGAGCCGCCAGGCCGCGGACCCGGCCTCGGGCGGCTTCTCCTCTTCCTCCGCGCCCTGCCACGGCACCTCGGCCACCGTCAGATCGACGTAGCTCTGGTCGTAGCGGTTGTAGTGGCTGGGCTGCTCGTCGAACTCCCGCATCACTCGTCCACCGCCACGTAACGCCACGTCTCGCCGTCCTCTTCGTCCACGTCCGGCTCCTCGTTCTCGGACACGTCGACCTCCACCCCGGGCAGGGCCTCGGTCACCCGCCGCATCATCTCGTCGGACATGTAGTGGTGGTGCAGGTCGAGCACGCGCAGGTGGGTGAGCGGCTGGCCGCTGAGCAGCGCCTCCGCCCCAGCGTCGGTGAGCACGCCCATCGACAGGCTCAGCGTCTCGAGCCTGGCCACGATCGGCGCGGTGGCCACGGCGGCGGCGAGCTCGTCCTGGATCTCGCTGTCCTGCAGCCCCAGATGACGCAGCGCGGGCAGCCGCTCGCCCCTGAGGATGGGGTCGACGTCGGTGACGTTGCCGTCGCCGCCGTACTCGGGGACGCCCAGCCAGAGCTCCAGGTGCTCCAGCGCGGGCAGGTCGCTGGCGGCCACGGCGCGGACCAGCGAGCCGTCCAGGCCGCCCGACTCGAACCGCAGCTTCTTCAGCGCCTCGTGCCGCACCGGCCGCATCCGGAGACCGGCGCCGCCGCGCACCTCCAGCCGTTCAAGCTTCGGGTACGCCTCCAGCAGCGGCGTGATGTCGGACTGCTGGATCCAGGAGATCTCGGACTCCTCCGACGAGATCGCGCCGAGGAAGAGCGAGCGCAGCTCGGGCAGCCGGCCGGCCTCGTCGGCCAGGCGGCGGACGATGGGCGCGCTGCTGTCGCTGTAGCAGTCTTCCCACGCGCCGATCACGACGGCCGTGACCTTCGCGGTGTCGACGTGCTCGAAGAACCGGTCGAGGCACTCGGCGATGCGGCCGCCGTCCCAGCCGGCGCTGAGCCGCCACGCCACGGAACCGGCGTCGAGCCGCGGCCCGTCCTCGTCCATGGGGGCGTCGGCCACGGGCAGGCCGGCGTAGGTCCCGGTGTAGCGGTCCCAGTGGCTCGGGTTGTCGTCGTCGGTCACGGATGATCCTCGGGTCGGGGGGCCTGACGCGTCCTGTCCTACCAGAACCTGCCGACACTTCCGTCCCACCAGTTATGGTGCGCCGTACCCGATTTGATCTAGGAGCGTGCGCCGATGAACGTGAGGGAGCCCGACTGGGCGTCCGTGGCCCGGTCCTCATCAAGGTCCTGGCCGTCACCACGGCGCTGTACCTGGCCTTGAGCGGGATCGACCGGCTTCTGTGGTTGTTCGTCGACGACGAGCGGACGGCCTTGGTGTACGGCACCGCCGCCCGCGTCGCGAACCCGGACAAACGCCTGTCGGACGGTCACGGCGACGCCGGATGGCTGCTGCACACCACCTACACCCTGCAAGGCGAGCCACGCCTGGCCGGTCCCAGCAAGGGCTGGAAGGAGTACGAGATCGTGCCGAACTGGTTCGGCACCGTCCGGGCCCCCTCCCTCGACGGGCCGTCGGCAGCCTCTCCTACGCGATCTCCGTCCTGGAGGCGGACCCCGAAATCGTCCCGGCAGACGTTCGGAAGACCATCGACGCGCTTCCCCAGACGCTCGACGCGGTCGCGGTCGTGCAGTTCGCGGAGCCGATGACCAGCGAGCGGCTCATCGCCTTCAACCGCAGGCACAAGATCTGTGGAGGACAGGACGTCTCCTACGTCTACGCCCCGTCCTGGTCCGACTACGACGACTCCAGCAACGATCCCCCGTTGAACGAGGTCGTCTGGAACCGCGACATGACCGAGGACCTCCTCCAGGGCGAACTCACCTATCAGTGCGAGACCGAGCCCGAGCCGGCGCTGGCGGAGTTCCGCAGGTGGGTCGGGCAGCTCGACGAGGGGTACGACCTCAGCGCGTTCATGCTGGACTATGGGTGGCTCGACACGGCGGCCCTGGAAGGCTTCGTGTACGGGCTTGTCGTAGACAGCTGGGAACTCGCCGCCGTGCGCAAGCTCCTGGACGACTCGGAGGTGCGAACGGTCCGGCTCGCCGACGTCGCCTTCGACCTCAACGGGGATGAGTAGCGTGAAGGTCTACATCCTGTGGCATGTCCACCACGTCGCGGTAGACGAAGCCGGAAACGTTCGGCACTTCGAGAACGGCGAATTCTCGGCTCGTGAGGATTTAGGGGACGACGTCAAACTGCTGGGCGTCTATTCGACGCCGGGCCGGGCCGAGCAGCGCATCAGGGTGGCTCGAAATCTCCCCGGGTTTCGGGACGAGCCTGACTGTTTCTGGTCTGCCGAGGTCGAAGTCGACGAAGACGCCTGGACGTCCGGCTATGTGACGGAATGACTCTGGCGGGACAGGAGCAGTGCGGAAACCCGGGTTCGGCGCGATGTGCGCGTGCGCGCAGCACCCCAGGCCGGTATGGAAAGCCAGTACGGCCTCTGGGCGCGGTCGCGGCCGCGTTTGCCTTCGCCGGTTCACTGGCCCTAACGACTCCCACGGCGGAGGCGAGCGCGTCCGGAATGGCTGCGGCGAAAACACCCAGGCGAGTGCACTGGCCCTCTACCCGGTGAAAGGTCCTCAGAGGCAGCCGGCGGTGGTACCTGCGGGCCAACGGCGCTTTCGCCTTCCACAATCACTTCCGGAAGGGCGGCCTGCTCATCGCTGGGGACCGGCGGGACCTGCCGCTCCTCACCCGCCGTATCACCATCCTGACCGCCGCGGCGACCGCCAGAGCAAATGGGATCGACATCTGAACTACTTCAGATACCCTGCTGAGGTGACGACCAAGAGCTTTCCGTACAGCGCGTTCCTCAGAGGCCCCTCAGAGGTGCTTCCCACACTGGACAACGCCGATGTCATCCTCGAACGACGCGATGACGAGAACCTCATCCTGATGCGCGCCGAGCGATTCCAGGCGGGGATGACCAGCCTGCGTATCGCCGCTCGCGCGCTGGCCATCGTGGCTCGCCGCAACAGCGCACTCGCGGAGGAAGTCCTCGCGGAGGAGCTTCCCTGGCTCACCTGGCTGCCCGAAACGGAACGTCAGGAGTGTGTACGTGAGCTGCTCAGCCACTTGATGGCGGGCGCGGACACGGGGGAGTTGTTGCCGTTCGGGAGGTCGTTGACCTCGTGGCGCTCCACCGCGGTGATCTGGAGCGATCCGCGCCTTGCCGGCGAGTTGCAGGGACCCTTCCCCGGCGACGGGCCTGAGGTCGCGCGCCCGAAAGACGATTCCTGATGGGAGGCCGGGGAGACGACGTTCCGCGTCCCAACCCATGGCGCGTTCGATTCGCCGATCGGCGCGCCGCCGAGGGGTGGACACATCTGCTCGCCCAGGCTCCGGAAAACCTGGACCGGGCATGGGTGGCCGTCACCAGCGATCCTCGACGTGTGGACTGCCGCCAACACCCGCTCAAAGGTGCGCTCGGCATCGTGAAAGTGGCCGGTGCAGCACTCGAACAGTGGCAGTACGAAGCCACGTCCGGCGGTCGGCTGTGGTACGCGATCAACGACGAGGAACGCACCCTGTGGATCACGCGAGCTGGGACAGGACACCCAAAGCAGACGGACCAAAGACGTTGACCACGCCTCCGGACTCGGGTCCGCGTCTTCTACGGCGATCTGAGCGATCCCAGTTGGCCAAATTCTTATTTGGGGACGCTTAGGGAACCGTCTTCGTCATTGATCCCTCGTGGGCTACCGCGACGTCAGTCTCGAAATCCGCATCCAAGGTTCTCACGCTTCTGGCAGAAATGCTTTGACCACACGCCCCGGCGCAGCGGGCAAGTGGGTGTGGCGTTGGTGCTCGGCTGCCATGGATGTATTCACGGTCGGCCCGAGACCTGATCGGCCGTGACCTGGGCTATGAAGCGTCTCAGCGCATGCGGATTCCGGATTACGTGCAGTTTCGCATCACCGGCGTGAGTCGCGATCGCCGTGAGAAGAAGCGGTCGGCTTCGGCGTCGGTAGGCCCATACCCACAACCAGAAGTCGGCGCGCTCTCGAGAGCGCCGGATCGCTCGCCAGGCGCAGCGCCAGAACGAGAAGTCCAGCAGGAGGACGGTGTCCGCCGCTTGGAGCCGGACGTCCAAGACGTCGTAGGGACCGAGGTCGCCGTCCATGATCCAAGTCTCGGCCCGGACGAGTTCACCTTGGATGGCAGCCCACTGATCGGGAGGGGTCGCTTCAAGATCTGGCCGCCAGAAGTGCTTGTCCAGCTCGATGACGTGGAGTCCGGTGGTTGTGCCCAGACGGGCTGCGAGGGTCGACTTCCCTGAACCGCCACGCCCCAGGATCACGACGCGTTTCATGGCCGTCATGGTTCCAGGCTGGTTCCCAGGACGTACAACCATTAACGGAGCGGTGGTGTCGGGCCGTTCGACGAGGTAGGGGCGGTGATCGCACGCCAGCGGCTCAGGCAGATCGTGGTGCGCGTCAGGCGCGCCCCTGGTGTGCTCAACAGATCTGGGGCCACCGGTTCGGCCCCAGATCCGCCCGCCCCGTACAGGGAAATACGTGCTTTGGCGCGCTGACCCGGCTATTCCTTCTCGGTCGTGTTGCCGAGCGTCCACAAGGATGCCATGGGGAGTGCGCGCAGCCTCTCGCCGAAAGGCAGGACCTGTTCGCCGGTATAGAGGACGAACCCAGCGCGAAATCTTGCTCCGAGCCGGTCGGCCAGGTGGCGCAGTCCACGGAAGTCGTCGCCTCGGACGGTTTCGGCGGCTTTGATCTCAATGCCGATCACTTCGCCGGATGCGTGCTCCAGGACGACATCCACCTCCACTTTGTCGCGGTCTCGGTAGTGGAACAGCTGGACGGGTTCGTTGGCCCAGGTGAGCTGACGTGCCACCTCACCGATCGCGAAATTCTCGAGCAGTGGGCCAACGGGGGCGGTGACCTCTCTGGCGCGTTCGGGTGACATGCCGATGAGCCGGCCGCCCAGCCCGCTGTCTGTGACGAGCAGCTTGGGCGTGGAGATGGCGCGGCGAGTGAGATTCGACGACCAGGCCGGTATGCGTTTGATCACGAAGACCAGTTCCAGGAGGTCCAAATAGCGGGAGAGCGTCACCCGAGGGAGACCCACGTCGCCGGCGATCGACTGGACCACCGCCAGTCCTCCCATCCGGGCCGCTATGACGCTGAGAAGCCTGCACATCTCTGCTGGACGCTCGATGTCGGAGATCTGGCGGACGTCTCTGGTGATCAGATCAGTTATGTAGAAGTCGAAGAACCTGTTGCGCCTGCGTCCCGGGGCCCGCCGGACCGCCTCCGGGTAGCCGCCGCGCAGCGCCCTGTCCACGTAGTCAGGCTTACGGAGCGAGCAGGGATGCATGGAAACGTCGGCGCCATGTGTGTAGACGTAATCCACGAAGCCGTCCGGAGCGCTGTCGATCTCCCCCTGGGACAGTGGCCACAACTCGATGGTCTCCGTCCTGCCCGGCAGGGCGTCTGGCAGATCGCGTAGGTCCAGTAGGCGTGCGGAACCGGTGAGGAGATGACGGCCTGCTCGCGGATCCCGATCAACCTCGTGCTTGATCGGCAGGAGTAGTTGCGGGGCACGTTGGATCTCATCGATCAGCAGAAGTGCGTCGTGCCGGACGAAGTCGACGGGATCCTCTTCGGCTGCGGCCAGGATCGCAGGGTCATCCAGGTAGAGCTGGCGGGCGTTGTCCACCTGGCCGGCGATCAAGCTCGCCAGCGTGCTCTTTCCAACTTGCCGAGCGCCGTTGACGACGACCACCCGCGTGTCCGCCAGTGCTTCCAGGGTCATGGCTTGGGCGCGGCGAGAGAACAGAGCTGGCTGTGTCACACTGACGGAGATTGCCGGAGGTCAACCGGTTGTGTGGGCAGTTTGCCGCTAGTTATGTGGGCGTTCTGCCGGACAGTACGTGGACGTTCTGCCGCACTATGTGTGGGCGTTCTGCCGATGCATGTGTGGGCACTTTGCCGAAGAGTGTCCCGGCGAAGTATTCAGGTCATCCGCCCACTGCGGCCCTCAAAAAGCGGGGTCGGGGCGCTGTTGTCGGTTTCGGATCAGTCCAGGAGGCGCGCCTCTCGTGGACGCGAGCAGGGCATTCCGAACTGTACCTGCGCTGGATCCCGCGCCACACGCATATGTGGACCCGCCCTTGGAGGCCCTCCGAGACTCCAGGGAGGGTCCACCGTGTGCAGGTCCAGGAGTTCAGGAGCCAGACGTGCTATTCACGCCCGCATTGGCCGACGCTGCCACTCTTCGACGACCGGAACACGCAGGCGAAGCCTGCGCTTTGACGAGGGCGTCTGAGCGGAGCGAAGCCCTACAGGGGGCGGGGCTTGGCCCGACTGGAAGCATCGCCTGAGCCCCGTGCGCGAAGCGCCCCCTTGTTGAAGACCACGCGCCGCCAGGCGCGCCCCAGGAAGGCGCCCGAGCGGCAGCGAGGACCGCTCAGGGTGGGCTCCAGCAGGCCCACCCGGTGACCGGGCAACGGGTGGGTGGCGCCGCGCAACCTACTGCTGGCTATCCGAAGAGGGTGCGGCCCCAGTAGTCGCCGGCGTCGCGGACCCCGGGTGGGCAGGCGAACAGGCCGCTGGAGACGTGTTTGATGTACTCGTTGAGGGCGTCGTGCTTGGCCAGGTTCATCTGTACCGGTACGAACTGCTTGCGCGGGTCGCGCTGGTAGGCGATGAAGAACAGGCCCGCGTCCAGGCGGCCGAGGCCGTCGGAGCCGTCCACGAAGTTGTAGCCGCGGCGCAGCAGGTGCGCGTTGCCGTTGGAGGTCGGGTGGGCGAGCCGTACGTGGGCGTCGTCCTTGATGTGCGGCTGCCCGTCGGCCCCCTTGGACGCGAAGTCCACCAGGTCGAACTCGGCCTTCTTGCCCAGCGGAGCCCCCTCGCCCTTGTCCCGGCCGAAGATCTGCTCCTGCTCCACGAGCGACGTGCGGTCCCAGGTCTCGATCGCCATCCGGATCTTCCTGGTCACCATGTACGAGCCGCCCGCCATCCAGTCGCTGCCGTCCTGCGCGGCGGCCCACAGCTGGTCGCGGAGCAGGGCGGCGTCCTCCAGCTTGAGGTTGTTGGTGCCGTCCTTGAAGCCCATCAGGTTGCGCGGGGTCGTCTGGGAGCGGGACGTGGACGACGTACGGCCGAAGCCGAGCTGCGACCAGCGTACGGAGACCTTGCCGAAGCCGATTCTGGCCAGGTTGCGGATGGCGTGCACGGCGACCTGGGGGTCGTGGGCGCACGCCTGCACACAGATGTCCCCACCGGAAATTTCCGGAATGAGCTGCTCTCCCGGAAATTTCGGCAAGTCGGCGAGAGCGGCCGGCCGCTTGTCCTTCAGCCCGAAGCGCTCGTCGAACAGCGACGCCCCGAACCCGATCGTCAGCGTCAGCCCCGACGCGGGCAGCCCCAGCGCCTCGCCCGTGTCGTCGGGCGCGGCCTCCGGCGCGCCGCCCACCGCACCGTACGACCCCGCCTCCTTGCCCTGCGTGAGCCGCGCGGCCGCCGCCGTCCACTCCTGCAGCAGCTCGACCAGCTCGGCGCGCTTGTCCGTGGTGACGTCGAACGCCACGAAGTGCAGCCGGTCCTGCGCCGGAGTGACGATGCCCGACTGGTGCTCGCCATAGAAGGGGAACGGGTCGGAGGTGGAGGAGGCGTGCGCGACCGGCGGCTCCTCGAAGAGTGTGTTCGCGGCCACGACCCCGGCCCCGACCACGGCGGCGCCCGCGGCTCCCAGCCCGAACAGCCCCCTGCGGCTCACCCGCTGGCTCATTGCCGGCACCTCCCGCTACTTGGTGATGACCGGCGCGATCTTGCTGATCGGCTCGGCCAGCGCGTTGATCGCGTCCGACAAGGTCTTCAGCTCGGCCTTGGACAGCTCGTCGTGCAGCTGCCAGCCGTCGCCCTTCTGGTGCGCGTTCAGCGCCGCCTCGGCCGCGGTGAACTTCTCGTCCAGCGTCTTGACCAGGTCGGGAGCCCGATCCTCCAGCACCGGCCTGAGCGACTGCACGGCCGCCTTGGAGCCTTCGAGGTTGGCGTCGAAGTCCCACAGGTCGGTGTGCGACCAGATGTCCTCCTCGCCGGTGATCTTGCCGGTGGCGACCTCGTCGAGCAGTTCCTTGGCGCCGTTGGCCAGGTTCAGGGGGGTCAGCTCGGCGGCGTTCGACTTGTCCACGATCGTCTTGACGTCGGCGATCAGCTTGTCCGCGATGGCGCCGTCCTTGCTGATGTCCTTCTTGATCCACAGGTCCTTCTCGATCCTGTGGAAGCCGGTCCACTCCTCGCCGTCGGCCAGGTCCGCCTCACGGGCGTCGATGGCCGGGTCGAGGTCGCCGAAGATCTCGGCCACCGGCTCGATGCGCTCCCAGTACGTACGGGCGACCGGGAACAGCTCCTTGGCCTGGTCGATCTTCCCGCCCTTGACCGCGTCCACGAACTCCTGCGTCTTGACCAGCAGCGTGTCGCTCTGCGACTTGATGTAGCGCTTGTAGCTGGCGACCGCGTCGGCGAGCTTGGCGTCCTCGGTGAGCGCCTTGTGCTCGCCGGTCACCTTGAACGCGTTGCGGATGCCCTTGCCGACAATGCCGGGCTTGCACGCGGTCTCGTACGCGCCCGCCGGCAGCTCGGCGATGAGCTCTCTGGTCAGCCCGGGAACGATGTTCTCGACCTCGGCCATGACCCGGTCACCGGGGGCGAACACGTAGAACTCGGTCACCTTGGTGCCGCCGTTCGTGATCGTGAACGTCGTGGTGCCCGCCGCGACCTCGGACGCGCCGACCTTGCACTCCGTGTCGGACGCCGCCACGGTGATCTTGCCCGGCTTGGCGGGGGCGGAGCCGGAGGCGGGGGAGGCGCCGGGGGTGTTGCCCGAGCCGCAGGCGGCCAGCGTCGCCAGGGCGAGCGCCCCGAAGGACAGGCGGATGGGGGTGCGCATGATGCTCCTGTTCAGGCCGCGGAGGAAGCGGGCGACGGCGTGGACTTCACCCGCGTGTTGCGCAGGAAGAAGAAAAGGGTGGGGACGAGGTAGCAGGCCCAGGCGATGACCTCGGCGACGCTGGGCTGGGGCGTGATGTTCAACATGCCCGACAGCAGGGTGCCGTACCAGGAGTCGGCGGGGATGACGCCGCTGATGTCGAAGGCGTACGTGCTCAGGCCGGGCAGGATGTTGGCCTCCTGCAGGTCGTGCACGCCGTACTTGAAGATGCCCGCGGCCACGAGGATCAGCAGCAGCCCCGTCCAGGTGAAGAACTTGGTGAGGTTGATCTTCACGGCGCTGCGGTAGAGGGCCCAGCCGATGAGTACGGAGGTGAGCAGCCCCAGGCTGATGCCGATGAGCGGCTCCGGCGTGGTGACGGCTCCCTGCACGGAGGCGAAGAACAGGATCGCCGTCTCCAGCCCCTCGCGGGCGACGGCGAGGAACGCCATCACGACCACCGCGATCGAGCCGAGCTCCAGCGCGTCGGAGAGCTTGCCCCGCAGCTCGCCGGAGAGCGCGCGGGCCGCCCGCCGCATCCAGAAGATCATCCAGGTGACGAACACGACGGCGAGCAGCGAGGTGATCGCGTCGAACAGCTCCTGCCCGGTGTGTCCCAGATTGGCGGCGGTGAACGTCAGCAGCGCCCCGAACCCCACGGACAGCGCGACGGCCGCGCCGACTCCCGTCCACACTTGCGGGAGCTTGTCCTTGCGGTCACTTTTGACCAGGAAGGCGACCAGGACTGAGACGACGAGTGCCGCCTCGAGACCTTCGCGCAGTCCGATGAGGTAACTGGCGAGCACCGTCACTCCCGATTGCTGAGGTTTTGCTTGGCATTCCCTGAGGAAAGGCTTACCTAAATTAGGGCAGGCGAAGCATACCTGGCGCAAGAGCTGGAAGCGACAGTGTGCGGCGAGTCACGTTCGCAGGTGGAAGGTGATCATCCCTTCGTCGCGCCCGCGGTGAGACCGCCGACCAGGTGACGTTCCGCGACGGCGTAGAACCCGAGCGCGGGCACCATGGCCAGGACGAGATAGGCCAGGATGCGGGCGGTGTCGGAGGCGTACTGGCCCTGGAACTGCTGGATGCCCAGCGGCAGCGTCCAGCTCGACTCCTCGTTGAAGACCACGAGCGGCAGCATGAAGTTGTTCCAGCTCCCCACGATGGCCAGCACCGAGACGGTGGCGATGGCGGGCCTGGCCATCGGCAGCAGGATCCGCCAGAAGAAGCCGAACGGGCTGCAGCCGTCGATGATGGCCGCCTCCTCGATCTCGCCCGGGATGCCGCGGAAGAAGCCGCGCAGAATGATGATCGTCAGCGGCAGGCCGAAGGCCGCCTGCGTCAGGATCACGCCGAGCGGGTTGCCCAGCAGCCCGAACGTGCGCAGCAGCACGAAGATCGGCAGGATGGCCACCGCGAACGGGAACATCAGCCCGGCCGTGAACAGCGTGAAGTACAGCTCCCTGCCGCGGAAGGCGAACCTGGCGAAGACGAACCCCGCCAGCGCCGACACCCCGACGGTCAGCACGGTCGTCACGACCGCGATGAACGTGCTGTTCCACAGCTGCAGCCAGAACGAGCCGGAGCCGATCACGTCGGTGTAGTTCTCCGTGGCCCAGGTGTTGGGCAGCCCGAGCGGGTTGGTGGACAGCTCGCTGGTGGACTTGAAGCCGCCGATCAGCGCGTACACCACCGGGATGATGATGAACAGGCCGACGACCCACGCGATCAGATGCAGCGGCAGGGTGTTGCGCCGCGGCGAGGACTTCTTGCGATGGATCATCGGCGCTCTCCCATCGAGGTGGTCGCGCCCTCCAGGTCGCGGCGCATCACGAACCGCTGGTAGACGAGGGCGAAGACGAGGCTGAGCGCGAACATCACGACGCTGATCGCGCTGGCGTAGCCGACCTGGGAGCGCTTGAAGCCCCAGTCCATCATCGTGACGGCCATCGTCTCGGACGAGTGCGACGGCCCACCCTGGGTGAGGATCCACACCAGGTCGAAGAGCTGGATCGTGTAGATGACGGACAGGAAGACGCTGATCCGGATCGTCGGCCCGAGCAGCGGCAGCGTGATGTGCCGGAACGTCTTCCAGCTCGTGGCCCCGTCGATCTGGGCGGCCTCGATGAGCTCGTTCGGGATGCTCTGCCGCCCCGCGAGATAGATCATCATGTGGAAGCCGAAATATTTCCACATCATCACCAGGAAGAGCGACGGCATCACGGTGCCGGGGTCGGCGAGCCACTCCGAGTCGAGCCCGAACACCGACAGGACCTGGTTCGCCATGCCGGACTCGGGCGAGAGGATCAGCGAGAACAGCACGCCGGTGATGACCTCGGAGAGCACGTACGGCGCGAAGAACACCACCCGGTACAGCGCCCGCCCGCGGATGCGCTGGTTCAGCAGCATCGCGATGGCCAGCGAGAACGGGAGCTGGACGCAGACCGACAGCAGCACGAGGACCAGCAGGTGCCACAGGTCCTGGCCGAAAATTTCGGTGCCGAAGAGCCGGGTGAAGTTGTCGAGCCCGATGAAGTTGGTCGGCAGGCCGCCGAAGCCGTTCCACCTGAACACGCTGGCGTAGAACGCCACGAGGATGGGTGCGACGACCAGCAGCAGGAAGAGGACCAGGGCGGGGAGCAGGAACAGGGCGATGGTCACCCAGCGGCCGCGCCGCCTGGCGGCAGGGGAGGGGGCCGGACGCGTGACCGCCTCCGGCCCCTTGACGAGGGTCGTCATCCTTCGCTCTTGGCCACTTCGGTGATGGCCTTGCCGACTTCCTCCGGCGTCTTCGTACCGGCGATGAGCTCGGCGACGCTGTCGTTGACCTGCTGGCCGACGGCGGGCGGGTAGGCCTGGTCGAGGTAGAGCTGGTAGCCGCCGGCCGCGGCCAGCTGGGTCGCCACCTGCTTGAGGTTGGGGTCCGTGACCGCGCTCTCCTCGCCCTTGAGCACCGGCAGCACGCCGCCGGCCGCCACGGCCTTGGAGTGGTTGTCCATCTCGGTCATGAACTTCACGAACTGCACGGCCTCCGCGGGGGCGTCCGCGCCCACGGCCAGGCCGCCGCCACCGCCGAACGCGTCGGAGATCGAGCCCTTGCCGCCCTCGACCGCGGGGAAGGGGAAGAAGCCCAGGTCGTCGCCGAGGCCCTTGCCGGCGTCCTTCTGCACGGCGGGGGCCCACTGGCCCATCAGCTCCATGGCGGCCTTACCGTTCGCCACGGTGGCCGCCTGGCCGTCCGGGGTGCCGTACCCCGCGCCGAGGAAGCCCTTCTGGAACGGCTGCAGGTCCGCCAGCGCTTTGACCTGCTGTCCGGCGGCCACGAAGTCGGGCTTGGTGAAGTCGTGGTCGACGGCCGCCTGCTTGAGCGCGTCGAGGCCGGCGATGCGCATGGCGAGGTAGGCCCAGTAGTAGTGACCCGGCCACTTCTCCTTGCCGGCCAGGGCGATCGGGGTGACGCCCGCCGCCTTGAGCTTCTTGACGTCCTCGAGGAACGCCGACCACGTGGCGGGCGGCTGCGTGATGCCGGCCTTGGCGAAGAGTTTCTTGTTGTACCAGAAGCCGACCAGGCCGATGTCGGTCGGGAGCCCGTACGTCTTGCCGTCGATCTGGTACGCGCTCAGCGCGGCCGGCGTGAAGCTGGGCAGGACGTCGGCGACGTCGGAGGAGATGTCCTTGACCAGCCCGGCGTCGATCTGCTGCTTGAGCACGCCGCCGCCCCACGTGGCGAACAGGTCGGGAGCCTTGCCCGACTGCGTGATCGTGGTCAGCTTGGCCTTGTACGCGTCGTTCTCCAGGACGGTCGCCTTGATGGTGACGTTGGGATGCTTGGCCTCGAAGTCCTTGGCCCGCTGCGCCCAGAGGGACTTGAGCGGCTCCGTGGTCGACAGGTGCCACCATTCAAGAGTGACCTTGGCGGCCGGGCCGCTCTGCTGAGGGGCCGTGCTGCTGCCCCCACCGCCCCCACCGCCGCAGCCCGTCATGAGCACTGCGGTCGCGATCAACACCAGACTGCGTTTCATCAGGGGTCCTTCCCTCAGACTGGCTCGGCCTGCCGTACGGACCCCTGCACGTGATTCGCGGGACTCAGCGTGACTCATGGGGCACAGCGCGACGCACCGGGCGAAAATTTCGTTACCTCCCCGATAATTTCGCTGCCTGGATCGTAGGTAAACGCTGCGTAAAGCGTCAACACCTCGGGTGGGAGCGATCCCAAACCGAAACTTTCGGATACACTCCCGAACGTGTCAGCGAAGCGGCGGGTGACGATCGCACTGATCGCGGAAGAGGCCGGGGTCTCCATTCCGACGGTGTCCAAGGTCATCAACGGACGTCCAGAGGTCGCTCCGGCGACCCGCCATCGAGTCGAACGACTCCTGCAGGAACACGGCTACCAGCGGCGCATCAGCCAGGACGACACCCCGGCCGGCCTGGTCGACCTGGTCTTCGCCGAGATCGAGTCGCCGTGGGCCATGGAGATCGTGCGCGGAGCGGAGGGGGCGGCCCACGAGGCCGGGGCCAGCGTGGTCATCTCCGTCCTGCACACCCATGCCGGACCGGGCCGCGACTGGCTCGACCGCCTGGCCGCCCGCCGTACCGACGGCGTGGTCATCGTCGCCTCACGCCTGTCCACCGGCATCCAGGCCCAGCTCAGCGCGCGCTCGCTCCCGTTCGCGGTGGTCGACCCGGAGGGCGAGCCCGCCCCCGGCGTCGTCTCGGTCGGGGCCACCAACTGGAACGGGGGCCTGGCCGCCACCCGCCACCTGCTCGAACTCGGCCACCGGCGCATCGGCATGATCAGCGGCCCCACGGACATGCTGTGCAGCCAGGCCCGCGTGGACGGCTACCGCGCGGCCCTGGAGACGGCCGGGGTGCCGATCGAGCCCGAGCTGATCCGCCGCGGCACGTTCCTGGTGGAGTCGGGCCACGACGAGGGCCACGCGCTGCTCTCCCTGGACGCGCCCCCGACGGCGATCTTCGCCGGGAGCGACCTGATGGCCTTCGGCGTGTTCGAGGCGGCCCGCCAGCGCGGCCTTCGCGTCCCCGAGGACCTGAGCGTGGTGGGCTTCGACGACCTGCCCCTGTCCAAGTCGGCCTGGCCACCCCTGACCACGGTACGCCAGCCGCTGCAGGAGATGGCCGCCCTCGCCACCCGCACGGTCCTGGCCATGGGCCGCGGCGAGGTCCCGGAGACCAAGCGGGTCGAGCTGGCAACAGAACTCATCGTCCGAGACAGCACGGCCCGCCACGAGTAGGCATCCGGGTAGGGCGCGCCGCCGTACCGCGGCGGTCCTCGCTCTGGGCCTGGTCACGTCCGGCGACCGGCCCCTGCCGGACGACGACCAGGTGTGCCACCTCCTGACCTTGGTTCCTCGCTGTCAGGCTTGGCGGGCGCAGGACGCGAGGTGGTCGGCGAGCGCGATGACGCGGTCGCGCAGTTCGTCGGGACGCTCGATGACGAACGGCCGGTTGAGCGAGGCGAGTGCCGGAGGCAACCAGTCGAGCCGCTCCACCCGTAGCTCGACGCGCAGCCAGCGCTCGCTCGTCCGGTCCTCGCCGGCCGCGGGCTCGTGCTCCTCCAGGCTCGCGACGCTGGCGGGAAGGTGGGCGCGGATCTGCTCAACCGTCCCGTGGATCCGCAAGGTCACCTCATGGCGGTACTCGGCCGTGGCGAACCCGGACAGCACGCGCTGTGCCGGATCCGGACCTGCGGGCGCGTCGAATGAGCCGGGCAGGGTCCTCGCGTCCGCGATGCGATCGAGCCGGAAGGTTCGGTCCTCGCCGATCCGGGCGTCGTTGCCGGTGACGTACCACCGGCCCGAATGGGCGACGATCCCGTACGCGTGCAGCGTGCGTTCGCTGAGCCGCCCGTCGCGGTCGGTGTATCGGATCGAGACCGGTCGGCGGTGGCGTACCGCGTCGGCGATGGTGAGCAGGACCCCGGCGTCCGGGGCGGCGAACTCACCGGGCTGATCCGTGAAGGCGAGAGACTCCAGGAGTGTGTCGAGCCGGCGGGCGATGTGCTTGGGCAGCACCCGCCGGATCTTGGCCGATGCCGTCTCGCTCGCCGTGTGCTGCGTCGTCATCAACCCTGCCCGGCGGCCGGCGACCAGGCCGAGCAGCACGGCCAGCGCCTCGTCGTCGGTGAGCATGAGCGGAGGCAGGCGGTACCCGGGAGCGAGCCGGTACCCGCCGTAGCGGCCGCGCACCGACTCCACGGGCACGTCGAGATCGATCAGCTGGTCCACATACCGCCGCACGGTGCGTCCTTCGACGCCGAGCCGGTCGGCGAGTTCGGCCACGGTCCGGATGCCGCCCGACTGCAGCAGCTCCAGGAGTGTCAGCACGCGCCCGGTGGGTCGAGGCATGTTCGCAGCCTATGCGAATACAGGACCGATTCTGTCCCGTATTTCTCCTAGTCTGCCAAGCGCACGACTTCAGCACAGCCAAGGAGCTCCCCATGAACTTCGTCTCGATCCGGATCATCACCGGCGACGTCGCGCGCCTCGTCGAGTTCTATGAACGAGCCACAGGGGTGCGTGCGATGTGGGCCACCGAGGACTTCGCCGAACTCAAGACCCCCAAGGCCACCCTCGCGATCGCCGGCACCCGCACCGTCCCGCTGTTCGCCCCGGGCTCTGCCCGCCCGGCGGACAACCACAGCGTGATCATCGAGTTCCTCGTCGACGACGTGGATCGCGTTCACCAGAACCTGATCGGCTTCGTGACCGACTTCGTCAACGAGCCCACCACGATGCCCTGGGGCAACCGGTCGCTGCTGTTCCGCGACCCCGACGGCAACCTCGTCAACTTCTTCACCCCCGTCACCCCGGCGGCTGTCGAGAAGTTCGCAGGTTGACGCCACGCACCGCCGAGCACGAACGCCGCCGATCACCGTGACCCGGGTCAGCCCCACACCGGGTCGGCGCTCCGCGACAAAAGGCGCAGGGGAGCATAACTGGGGAGTTATCGAGGGGATTGATCGCTCAAGGCCGTGACCAGCCGGGCGACCAGTGCGCGCGTCTCCTCGAAGGAGGCGTCGCTCAGGGCGGGGCTGCCGAGCAGTGAGCGCATCACCCCCATACCGAGCAGCAGCGCGCCCACCATCTCGGCCCGCAGGGCGGGGTTCTCGCCGCCCATCCGCTCGGCGAAGTCGGGCAGGTAGCCCTCGCAGATCTGCGTACGCAACTGGTCGCGGATGGCCGGGCGTCCCGCGGAGCGCAGCATCACCAGGAGCGGGTGTTCGCCGGCGAACTGCTCCCAGTCGGCGAAGACGACATCGTGCAGCAGCGTGTCGGTGATGTGGGTGAGCGGACGCGCCGGGTCGTCCGTGAGGCCGGCCGGGATCTCCACGCGTACGGCCTCCTCGTGGAGTTGCTCCTTCGAGCCGAAGTAGCGGAAGACCAGAGCTGGATCGACACCCACGTCGGCCGCGATCTCCCGTACGCCGGTGCCGTCGTAGCCCTGGCGGGCGAAGCGCAGGCGGGCGGCGTCGAGCAGCTTGGCGCGGGTGGCGGCTTTGTCGCGGCGTTTCGGCTGGTCCATGCAAATCATCCTAAGTCATCGTACGTTGACTTAACCAGCGGCCGGGCCTAGCATTCTTGTCACCGATCGATGACTTGAGAGGGCTCGGGAATGCGTACATACGTGATCACCGGCGGCACGGACGGCATGGGCAAGGGCCTGGGGCTGCATTTCCTGCGGCGCGGGGACAGCGTGATCGCCGTGGCCAGCGGGGAGGACAAGGGGCGTGCCTTCCTCGCCGAGGCGCACGGGCTCGGCGCCGAGGGCAGGGCCGTGTTTCTCCGGGCCGACCTGAGCACCGTCGCGGGCATGCGGCAGGTGGTCGAGGAGGTCAAGGCGACCACCGAGGCCGTGGACGGGCTGGTGTTCGCGGCCCAGCGGTTCCGGCCCAGGCGCGAGGAGACGGCGGACGGGCTGGAGTTCACCTTCGCGCTCGCCTACCTGAGCCGGTTCGTCATCGGCCACGGCCTGATGGAGCACCTGGAACGCGCGCAGGCGCCCGTCGTGATGAACATCGCCGGACCCGGCGGCCTGCCGGGCCGCGTCAACTGGGACGACCTGCAATGGCGCGAGGACTACACGGGGATGCGCGCGGCGATGCAGTCCTCGCGCTGCAACGACCTGCTGGGAGCCGGCTTCCCCGCTCGCTACCCGGCGGCCCGTACGCGTTATGTCCTCTACAACCCCGGCTTCGTGAACACCAGCATGGCCGACCCGCTGCCGCAGCCCAGGCGTGCCGTCACCAAGGCGCTCGCCCGGTTCTTCGCGATGCCGGTCGGCAAGGCGATCGTGCCGATCGCCGCACTGCTGGACGCCGCGCCCGAACCCGCCGTCACCGCCTACATGCGCGGCAAGCCGCTGCCGATGACCGGCAAGGACTTCGACCCGGACACCGCGGCCCGCCTCGACCGCGTGACGACGGACCTGCTCGGACAGATCGCCGCAACTCGGTAACGCCCGCGGCAGGCGCAAGGAGCAAGCTCACTGGAACCCCAGCGGCACCCTGCCGGACCCCATGCCTGGTGTCACGCGAGCGGTGCCGCTTGTGATACTTTCGGCGGCGCCGTGCATCGCTGCGAACTCGAGGAGGTGAGACCGATCAACGCTGTGACAGGTCGGGGCTCCCTCCCACGCATGGTCTAGGGAGCGCCCGCAGAAGGCCTCCCGAAAGGCTTGAAACGCCATGCGCTTCATCTCCCGGACGTCGTCGGACGGCGTCACCGAACAGCTCTTCACCCTCGGCGAGATCCCCGGCGTGCTGTGGACGCCGGAAGCCGCCCCGAGCACTCGTCCCCTGATCCTGATGGGACACGGCGGCGGGCAGCACAAGAAGGCACCCGGCATCCTGGCCC
Source organism: Nonomuraea sp. NPDC003201 (assembly GCF_053590415.1). Taxonomy (NCBI): domain Bacteria; kingdom Bacillati; phylum Actinomycetota; class Actinomycetes; order Streptosporangiales; family Streptosporangiaceae; genus Nonomuraea; species Nonomuraea sp. NPDC003201. Next base: position 46,461 of record NZ_JBSFTC010000030.1, on the reverse strand, counting down.
GCGCGCACGACTTCGTCACCGAGGGCGGGTTCGCGGTCGCCGCGATCGACGCGCCCAACCACGGCGAGCGGCCGAAAGGCGAGGAGTTCGGCCGGATCGCGACCGAGATGCGGGCCCGTGCGGCCGCCGGCGAGGACGCGACCGCGCAGGTCCTCGCCATGCACAGCCTCCTGGCCGGGCAGGCCGTCGCGGAATGGCAGGCGGTCCTGACCGCGCTCCAGCAGCTCGACCACGTCGGCGCAGGTCCGGTGGGTTACTGGGGCATGTCGATGGGCTGCGGGCTCGGCGTCCCGTTCGTCGCCGCGGAACCCCGGGTCGGCGCCGCGGTGCTGGGCCTGCTCGGGGCGACCACGCTGGCCGGGACCGCGGCGCGGATCACCGTGCCGGTGCGGTTCCTGCTCCAGTGGGACGACGAGCGGGTGCCGCGGGCCGAGGGCCTGGCGTTGTTCGACGCCTTCGCTTCGGCCGAGAAGACGCTGCACGCCAACCCCGGCAAGCACGGAGATCTGCCGCGGTTCGAGACGGACAGCTCGCTGAGGTTCTTCGCCCGGCACCTGGGCTGACACCCGGCTCGCTCAGCGGAAGTCGTCCGCGTGGTCGACGGCCCATTCGGCGAACGTGCGCGCCGGGCGGCCGGTCACCTTCTCCACCACCGTCGAGGTCTGCGCGGGTATGCCGTCGCGGGCCGCCCACTGCTTCATGATCACCTCGACGCCGACCGCCGGCGTCGTCCGGCCCATCTCCTCCCGCGCCTGCGCCTCCGACACCACCTCGACGGCGATCGCACGCCTGATCGCCTCCCCGATGTGCTCGACCTGCCGCCGCAGCGTGAGCGACTCCACCCCGTACACGGTGTACGCCCGCCGCTCGTGCCCGGACTCCGTCAACGCCGTCACCGCGAGCGCCGCCAGGTCCTTCTCGTGGATGGGGGCGGTCTCGGCCTCCGGGTACGGCAGCCGCACCACGTCCCCGCCCCGGATCGCCGCCTGCCACCACCACAGCGTGTTCGTCGCGAACATCCCCGGCCGGATGAACGTCCAGTCCAGCCCCGAGCCCTCCACGGCCGTCTCGACGACCTGGTGGTGCACGGCGATCGGGTTGTGTTCGGAGCCCTCGATCACGACCGCCGCCGACGACAGCAGCACCACCTGCCGCACCCCGGCCGACCGGGCCGCCTCGACGAAGCCCGCGACACCGTCCGGTTTGGCGTACACGAACACTTTCGTGGCGCCCTCCAGCGCGGCGGGCAACGTCTCAGGAAGGTCCAGATCGGCCGCCACGACCTCCGCGGAAGCGGGCAGGCCGCCCTTTTCCGGGTCCCTGCTCGTCACCCGCACCTGTTCGCCGGCCGCCAGCAGACCGGCGGCGACATGGCGCCCCACACTGCCCCGAGCCCCGAAGACCACCATCACCATCGCCGCAGAACCTCCCTAATCCTCGGCCTGGCCGAGAAGCCTGACCAGCTCACCATGCAGGCGGCGGCGCACCTCGGGCGAGAGCGGTTCGTCGCCGAAGATGTCCCGGACGAACTGCGGCATCGTGATCGGCGCGAACACCACCGCATAGGCGACCAGCAGCGCGAACGCCGGATCGACCCGATCGGTGACCTCCCCGGCCTCCTGCCGCCCGCGCATCCGCTCCAGCGACCCGGCCATCCGGGCGCGTTGCGCCTGCGCGTACCGCTGTCCCTCCTCGGCGTCGGCGAATGGGCAGTCGCCCAGCGCCTGCCACACCACCAGCCGTGCCCATTCCGGGTCGTCGAGCGTGCGCTCCAGCTGGGCCCCGACCGACTCCGCGAACGAGGCGGACGAGGCGTCGGACGCGGCCTCGTCCGCCTGCCGGCGCCGCCGCAGCTCCTCCAGCAACCCCTGCTTGCCGCCGAAGTAGTAGGAGATCAGCTGCTGGTTGACGCCGGCGCGGGCGGCGATCCCGGCGGTGCGCGCGCCGGAATATCCCTTCTCGCCGAACTCGCTCACGGCGGCCCGCAGGATCCGCTCCCGCGTCAGCTCCGCCGCCTTGCCGCGCTCCTCAGGGCGCGGCGCCCTTCGTGCCGCCATGTGCAAGGACGGTAGAGCATCAATCGTTTGATTGACAAGTGTCATCTGGATGATTGAGAGTCTGCGGGGACGAACCGCTTCATGGCCTCCTTGCCGTGCTCCACCGCCGCGTTCCCGCGTTCCAGCAGGTCGGCCTGATATTCGGTCAGCGCCGACCGGAGGTCCCGCTCGCCCCGATGGACCTCGGCCGGCCGGTCGCGGCCGGCGATCGAGCTGCTCGACGAGGTCGGCCTGGACGGGCTGACCATGCGCCGCCCGGCCGGCCGGCTCGGGGTGCAGGCAGGCGCGCTGTATCGGCATTACCCCAGCAAGCAGGCGCTACTGGACGCGATGGTCACGCACCTGGTCACCCCGCAGGACGGCCCCCCACCGCCGCTCGACGGCCCCTGGGACGAGCAGCTGCGGATCGTCGCGATCGGCATCCGCGAGCTCATGCCGGCCCATCGGGACGGGGCGCGCCTCATGACGACGTTCCAGCACGCGGGGGAGGAGGCCGTGGCCGGCTTCCACGCCCTCATAGCGGCCCTGGCCGCGGCGGGCATCCCCGCGGACAGGGCCGCCGTGGCCGTGGACACCGTCATGGCCTACGTGAACGGCTACACGGTCGAGGAGCAGGCCAGGAAGGCCGAGACCTGGCCCCGGGAGCAGCGCGACGCGGCCTTCCGCGCCGGGCCGGAGCTGATCCTCGCCGGCGTGCGCAGTCTCCGGTCCTAGGGGGTCAGGCGGCGCGACAGCCAGGCGAGGGCGAGCGGGTAGCGGTACTCGATGGCGCCGTGGCCGGCGTCGAAGAGCTCGAAGTAGACGTTCTCGTCCTTGACGCCCGCCGCCTCCAGCGCCCGCCGGAACGCCACCGCCCCGAAGTCCAGGAAGTACTCGTCCTTGCTCCCGGCGTCCACCCAGATCGCCCGCATCGAGCGTAGGGCCTCGGCGTGCCGCGGGGCCATCAGCACGGGATCCCAGGACAGCCAGCGCTCCCACACCTCCGGCACGACGGCGCCCGTGTCGTCGAAGGGCACGCGGACGGTCCCGTCGGGGTCCGCGGAGTAGGCGGCCGCGTACGCGTACATCTCCAGCAGCTCCAGGTCCCCCTCCTTGGTCCCGGCCAGCCGGCCGCGGAAGTCGGCGAGGAACGTGTCGTACGAGCCGTCGTACATGTCCCGCAGCCTGCGCGCCACCTCGGGGAACGACCCGCGCGAGCACACCTCGAACAACGCGTCGCCGGCGTGCGTGGCCAGCGCGCCGAACACGTCGGGCGCCAGCATCGCGGTGACCATGGCCCCGTAGCCGCCGCTCGACTTGCCGGTGACCGCCCGGTGGTCGCGGTCGGCGATCGTGCGGTAGCGGGCGTCCACCCACGGCACGACCTCGTCCCGCAGGTAGGAGTGGTAGCGCCCGGTGCCGGGGGAGTCGAGGAACTGGCTGCCGCCGAGCGAGGTCCACGCGTCCACGTACACGACGATCGCGGGCAGGGCCTCGCCTGAGGCGAAGGCGGCGTCCGCGAGCTCCGGGTACGGCTGGCGGAACGGAGCCCGGTTCAGCCACATGGCGACATGGCCGGTGTAGCCGAGCAGCACGTAGATCGAGGGGTAGCGACGGGAGGGATCGTCGTCGTACCCGGGCGGGACGTACACCATGATCGGGCGCTCGTGCGGATCCCCCAGGGGGTTGCCGCGCAGCAGGGCGCTGTCGATGACGGAATGGTCGAGACGGCCGGCCAGCTCGGCGGACCAGGGCAGCATGAAGAATCCTCTCAGCCGACGGACGAGGTCACCGTGTCGATGCCCGTCTGCGTGACGGAACGACCGGAGATCAGGACGAGTGTGAGATCGCGCAGGTCGGCCAGGCGTTCGAGCGGATCGCCCTTGACCGCGATCAGGTCGGCCCGCTTGCCCGCCTCCAGGCAGCCGGTCACCCCGCCCACCCCGCAGGCGTCGGCGGCGCGCACGGTGGCCATCTCGATGATCTCCGCGTGGCCGAACCCGGCCTCCGCGAACACCTCCAGCCCGGCGACGTACCCGTCGGTCTCGTTGGCGATGCCGCCGTTGGTGAACCCGGCGTCGGTGCCCGCGACGAGCCGGATCCCGGCCTCCCGCATGGCGGCCACCGCGTTCAGCCAGGCATCGATCATCTCGGGGCCGTAGGTCTCGCGCATCCGCCAGAACACGCCGTGCACGGTGGGGCACACGTACGTGCCGCTCGCCGCGACGAGGTCGGCCAGCTCGGCGTCGTAGTCGTGCCCCGACGGGCCGAAGAACGTGCAGTGCTCCAGCGTCGTGACGCCCGCCTCGATGGAGCTGCGGATGGAGGCGTGCGCGTGGGCGTGGGCGGCGACGCCCTTGCCGCGCGACGCGGCCTCCTCCACGACGACCCTGAGCTGCTCGGTGCCGTACTGCGGGACCCAGCTCGGCGGCGCGCCCGGCGTCATCAGGCCGCCGGAGGCCATCACCTTCAGGCAGTCGGCGCCCGCCCGGAGGTTCTCCCTGGCGACGCGGCGGATGGCGGGCTCGTCGTCGGCCTCGCCGCCCATGTACCAGCAGTGGCCGCCGGTGATCGTGATGGGCCTGGTGGCGGCCACGATGTGCGGGCCGACCGTGAGGCCCTCCTCGATCGCGTCGCGCAGGGCCAGGTCGAGGAAGCCGCGCGAGCCCAGGTCGCGGGCGGTGGTGACGCCGGCGGAGACGAGCTTGCGCGCGTTCTCGGCCATGCGTAACAGCAGGTGGTGGTCGCTCTCGGAGCTGCGCCGGGTCACCGGATCGACCTTCGCGTCGAACCCCAGGTGCACGTGCGCGTCGATCAGCCCGGGCAGCACCGTGTGGCCCGGCAGGTCGAGGACCTCGGCGGCCGCGCCCCCGCTGCCGCGCGGCCCCACGGAGACGATCCGGTCGCCCTCGACGAGGACCTCGCCGTCGGCGATCACCTCTCCGGGCCGGCCGGTGAGCACTCTGGCGGCGCGAATGATCCTCATACCGCCAGCCTGCCACGCACCTTAAGGCCACGAGAAGGAGATCTGAAGCGCGCCCTGCGACCTTTGAGCCATCGAACGAACCGGAAAGGACACGACAATGACCCAGACCGCCGAATACGAGATCAACTGCCTCTTCGACGCCCCCCGCGAGCTGGTGTGGGCCGCCTGGACCGAGCCGGAGCGCTTCTCGCAGTGGTTCGGGCCGCGGATGCTCAGCACGCCGGTCGGCCGGATCACCCTGGACACCCGCCCCGGCGGCGTCTGGCGGGCCACGCTGGTGGGCGAGGAGGGGTTCGAGGCGACGCTGGACGGGACCTACCGCGAGGTGACGGAGCCGGAGCGGCTGGTGTTCACCACGGGCGACCCGGACAACCCGGGCGAAGGGCCGGCGTCGGTCGTCACGATCGACTTCACCGAGGCGGACGGCAAGACGAGGATGCGCTTCCACCAGTACGGCGTCAACACCGACGCCGCGCACGCCGAGCAGGCCAAGGCGGGCTGGATCGAGTTCTTCGACCGCCTGGCCGAGTACCTTGCCTAGCCCTCAGAGCAGGTCGGCCGCCTCGTCGAGCTTGCGGGCGGCGCCCTCCCGGTACGCGGCCGCGAAGGCCTCCTCGCCGAGCGCCTCGCGTACCCGCGCCGCCGCCCGCTCGACGTCGGCCCGTTCGGCCGCCCCCGCCGGGGTCTGGTTCCGCTCCCTGGCCGCGGCCGCCAGCCCCAGCAGCACGGCCGCCTTCTCGGTCGGCCCGGCGGCCGAGGCCGCGCCCTCCACGGCGAACGCCATCGTCCTGACGTCGCCCATCCTGCGGGCCGCGGCCAGCGCCTCCACGTGCAGCTCCCTGGCCGCGGCCGGGTCCCCGCGCAGCTCCGTGAGGTAGCCCAGCTCGATCAGCGTGTCCGGCACGTACAAGGGGGGCTCGACGTCCGCGCCGCGCGGCACCCCTTCGAGCAGCCGGCGCAGGTGCGTCTCGGCCAGGTCCAGCCGCCCGGCCCGGCGCGCGGCGAAGGCGAGGCCCATCTCGCCCATGATCGCGCCCTCCATGTAGCCCTGGCTCTGCGCCAGCTTCATGGCCCGCTCGCAGAACTCCATGGAGCGGTCGTAGTCGCCGGTCTGCATCGCGATCCAGCCCAGCCAGGCGATGCGCGTGGAGACCTCCGGCCACAGCCCCAGGTCCTCGGCCATCCGCAGCCCTTCGCCGAACAGCCGGGTGGCCCGCTCCGCGTCGGTCGCCATCTCGGCCAGCGACGCCAGCCAGGCCGTGGCCTGCAGCAGCCCCCACCGGTCGCCCAGCTCGGTGAACAGCCGCGCGCTCTCCTCGCCGGTCCGTTCGAGCGTCTCGATGTCCCGCGTCGTGAACGCGTCCCTGGCCTGCCTGGCGAGCGCCGCCGCGACGCCCCACCGGTCGCCGGTCTCCCTGAACGTGGGCAGCGCCCGGCCCACCAGCTCCTGCCCGGTCGGCATGTCCTTGACGTGCATGCTCACGAACAGCTCGGCCCTGGCCCGTTCGCTCGGGTCCTCGACCGCCGCCAGCACGGGCTCCCAGTCGACCTCCTCACCCAGCATGAGCGCGAACCCGGCCTCCCAGGCCGCCGCCCTCGCCCGGACCGGGGAGACATCCGCATCGACGGACAGGGCCGCGGCCAGCGACCGCCGGCCCTCCGCCAGCCGGCCGCGCAGGAACCAGTACCAGGCCAGCGCGTTCACCAGCCGGGTCGCGCTGTCGGCGTCCTTGCCGGCGACCGCCGTGTCGAGCGCCGCCCGCAGGTTGGCGGCCTCCGCGTCCAGGCGCAGCAGCCAGTCCCGCTGGTCGTGCCCGTACAGCTCCGGCTCGGCCTGTACGGCCAGCGCCAGGTAGTGGCGCAGGTGCGCGAGGCGTACCCGGTCGAGCTCGCCCGCGTCGGACAGCTTGGCCCGGCAGTACTCCGACACCGACTCCAGCAGCCGGTACCGGACGCCGGCGGGGGACTCGACGACGACCACGAGCGAGCGGTCGACCAGGCGGGCCAGCAGGTCGAGCACGTCCAGCTCGGCGGCGTCGCAGACGGATTCGGCGGCCTCCAGCGTGCAGCCGTCGGCGTGCACGGCGAGGCGGCGCAGGACGCGGCGCTCGTCGTCGGACAGCAGGTCCCAGCTCCAGTCGATCACCGCGGTGAGCGTCTGCTGGCGGGCCGGCGCGCCCCGCTGCCCCGAGGCCAGCAGCTTGAACCGGTCGTCCAGCCTGCCCACCACGCCCTGGACGCCCAGCGCCCGCACCCGGGTCGCGGCCAGCTCCAGCGCCAGCGGGATGCCGTCGAGCCGCCGGCAGAGCTGCGCCACGGCCGCCGCGTTGCGCGCGTCGAGCGCGAACCCGCGGGCCGAGGCCGCGGCCCTGGTCACGAACAGCCTGACCGCGTCCGAGCGCGCCATGACCGCCAGATCGGCGCTGCCCGGCACGTCGAGCGGCGGCACGCTCCACAGCACCTCGCCGGCCACGGCCAGCGGCTCCCTGCTCGTGGCCAGGATCCGCAGGTCGGGGCAGGCCCGCAGGAGCGCCTCGGCCAGCTCGGCGACCTGCTCGACCACGTGCTCGCAGTTGTCCAGGACCAGCAGCATCCGCCTGGCCCTGAGCGCCGCGCCGAGCTGCCGCTCCAGCGCCCGGTCCCCCTGGGAGGCCGGCTCCCCCGCGGGTGCGCCGGCGTCCTCGCGGATGTCCAGGGCGGCCAGCACGGCCTCGGCGGGGGAGCGGGACGCCTGGTCGAGCGCGACCAGCCAGGCCCCGTCCGCGAACCCGTCCACCAGCCGGTTCGCGGCCTCCAGCGCCAGCCGGGTCTTGCCGACCCCGCCGCTGCCGGTGAGCGTCACCAGCCGTTCGTCGCCCACCAGCGCGCACACCTCGGCCAGCGCCTCGTCCCGGCCGATGAGCTTGCTGACGGAGGCGGGCAGGTTCGTGACGGGGCGGTCGGCGGGCACGCTCAGGGCCGGGTCCTGCCCGAGTATCGCCTGGTGCAGGGCGACCAGCTCGGGTCCCGGGTCCAGGCCGAGCTCGTCGGCCAGCCGGTCCCGCAGCTCGCCGTACGAGGCCAGCGCCTCGCTCTGGCGTCCCGCGCGGTAGAGGGCCCGCATGTGGACGGCGCGCAGGCGTTCCCTGAGCGGATGCCTGGCCACCAGATCGCCCAGCTCGCCCACCAGCAGGCCGTGCTCGCCCAGCTCCAGCCGCGCCTCGGCGTGCTGCTCCAGCGCGGACAGCCGCTGCTCCTCCAGGCGCAGGATGGCCGACCTGGTGTACTCCTCGTCGGCGAAGTCGGCGTACGCCGGCCCCCGCCACAGCGCCAGCGCGTCGGCCAGCAGCCCCGCCCTGGTCCGCGGGCTGTCGGTGGCCTCCGCCCGGGCCAGCAGGCCGGCGAAGCGCGCCGCGTCCACGGCCCCGTCCTCGTGGCGCAGCAGGTAGCCGGGGGCGCGGGAGACGACGAGGTTCTTGCCGCCGGGCTCGGCGTCCTCGAAGGCCTTGCGCAGCTGCGAGACGCGCACCTGCAGCGCACCGGCCGGATTGCCCGGCGGCTCGGCGCCCCACAGGTCGTCGACCAGCCGGTCCACGGACACGGGATGGCCCTCGTGGACGAGCAGGTCCACGAGCAGCGCCCGTACCTTGAGCCCGGGAACCGTGACGCTCTCGCCGGCATCCGTCCACACGGCCAGCGGACCCAGCACCCCAAAACGCATGGACGTCACCTTATGCGCGGCCTTAAGCCCACGAAAAGAACATCGGAAGCCCCTTACCGCACTGTGAAGACAACTGAAAGGGGAACGAGATGAACACCACCACACTCGAGGGCACACTTCCCGGCACCCGCGCGGGCCGCCGGGAATGGACCGGGCTGGCCGTCCTGGCCTCCGTGGCCCTGCTGCTCTCGGTTGACGTCAGCGTGCTCTACCTGGCGCTGCCGCACCTCAGCACCGACCTCGGGGCCAGCGCGCCGCAGCAGCTCTGGATCATGGACGTCTACAGCTTCATGCTGGCCGGGTTCCTGGTCACCATGGGGACGCTGGGCGACCGGATCGGGCGGCGCCGGCTGCTGATGATCGGGGCGACGGCGTTCGGCGCGGCCTCGGTGGTGGCCGCGTACTCGGTGAGCGCCGAGATGCTGATCGTGGCCCGGGCGCTGCTCGGCATCGCGGGGGCGACGCTGATGCCGTCGTCGATGGCGCTGATCAGGAACATGTTCCAGGACGCCAAGCAGATGGGGACCGCGATCGGGCTCTGGTTCAGCTGCTTCATGCTGGGCATGGCGGCCGGGCCCATCGTGGGCGGGCTGCTGCTCGAGCACTTCTGGTGGGGGGCGGCCTTCCTGATGGGGGTGCCGTTCATGGTGGCGCTGCTGGTGGCCGGGCGGACGCTGCTGCCCGAGTACCGCGACCCGAACGCGGGCCGGCTCGACCTCGCCAGCGTCGCACTGTCGCTCGCGACCATCCTGCCGGTCGTGTACGGGCTCAAGGAGATCGCGCGGAGCGGCTGGCACCCGGTGCCCGTGGCGGCGGTCGTGGCCGGGGCGGCGTTCGCCGTGGTGTTCGTACGGCGGCAGCGCCGGCTCGCCAGCCCCCTGCTCGACCTGCGCCTGTTCGGCAACCGGGCCTTCGCGACCACGCTCGGGACCATGCTGCTCGGCGGCGTCGTGATGGCCGGGACGACGCTGATGACCACCCAGTACCTGCAGACCGTCGAGGCCATGTCCCCGCTGCAGGCGGGTCTCTGGCTCGTGCCGCAGAACCTCGCCATGATCGTCGCCCTGACGCTGGCCCCTGCCCTCGCCCGCCGCGTCGGCACCGCGTACGTCATGGCCGGCGGATTCGCCGTGGGCGCGGTCGGCCTGTTCCTGCACACGCAGGTGCCGAGCGCCGGTGGCACCGGGCTGGTCGTGACCGGGCTCGTCCTGGCCTCCGCTGGCATCGCGCTGCCGATGGGCGTGGGCAACGGCGTCATCATGACGGCCGCGCCGGCGGAGAAGGCCGGCTCCGCCGCCTCGCTGTCGGAGACGGGCGGCGAGTTCGGCGTCGCGGTGGGCGTGGCCGCGCTGGGCAGCCTCGGCAGCGCCGTCTACCGCGGGCAGCTTCCCGAGCACCTGCCGGTGGAGGCGGTGCGCGAGAGCATCACCGCCGCGGTGATCGCCGCCAAGGACCAGCCCGACCTGCTGGACCTGGCGCGGGCCGCGTTCACCACGGGGCTCAACACGGTGGCGATGGTCAGCGCGATCACCTTCATCGGCCTGGCCGCCCTCACGCTCGCCATCCTCAGGCGCCACGCGGCATGACCCCCTGTACCGCGACGACGCCGGACCGGCCTCCGAGGCCCGTCCGGCGTCGTCGCGTTCCACGGTTTCCCGGCGATGGGCGACCAGCAGCAGCACGGCCGGCACCACCGCGAGCACGAACGGCGACGGCTCGAACAGCGCGGCACCACCCAGCGCCCACACCCCTACCCCGATCCCGAGGTAGGCCGGCGGCACCCGCCCCCGCCGCCCGAACCCCACCACCAGCCGCGGTAGCTGTTCTACGCGATCGAGCCGGTCCAGGCCGCCGCGGCGGCCCTGTAGATGACGTTCACCGCGCCGTCGAAGTACGGCGAGACGCCGGTGTCGTAGCGGTCGTCGCCGTTGGTGTCGGCAACGCTGATCGTGATGCCGTTGAGGTAGCCGGCACGGTAGTCGCTGCTGTACTTGTACAGCCAGGAAGAACCGAGGGAGCCTTCACCGGTGAACGGCGACTCGACGCCGAGGAACAGGTCGTCGGGCAGGCCGGACAGCGTCATGGTGGAGATCGGCCCGGTGGACCATTCCAGGTTCTCGCCCGTGTAGGGCCGCCGTCCGTCAGGGTTGGGTCCGGCGGGGTAGCCGAAGACGTCCATCATGGAGTCCGTCGGCTGATTCCAGGCGAAGCCCTGCCCGCCGACGTTGTCGACCAGCCTCCCGGTGCTGGTCAGCGCGTCGGGGGAGGGCGAGACCACGCCGTTGTAGACGTTCACGAAGGCGAAGTCGCGGTCGTGGTCCTTGTACGTGGAGAAGTCGTAGTGGGCGAAGGACTGCTTCCCGACGTACAGGCCCCACGGGGTGGTGCCGGCGGTGTAGCCGGGGACGAAGACCCACTTGCCGAGTGTGGTGTCGGAGCTCTGGATGTCGTACACGCAGTGTCCGGCCGTGGCGACGAGGTTGCGGTACTGCGACTGCAGTGCGGTGCCCGTGCACCAGTGCGGCTGCCCGTCACCACCGATGAAGAACACCTTGCCCGTGGTCGTGGGCGTTTTGCCCTTCTGCTCGGCCGGACCCGCCACCGGCGCGACCGAGCCGGGCTTGGTGTCCGGGGAGACGGGGGTGGACACGCGTTCCCCCTGGACCTCGGTCTGTACGGCATAGGGGGTGGCGTTCTTCAGGTTGGCGGCCCCGTCGGCGAGCCAGAACCGCGCGACCTCCTGAGCGGTCGACACAGTGGCGGCGAGAGGGGCCACCGTTATCTCGCCCTCGGCCTGCGCCGGAGTGGAGATGGCGGTGGATCCCAGCAGGCTCAGGCCGATGCCTAACGTGGTCAGTGTGCGTCTCATGACTGATCTTTCCGTTCTTGTCGCAGATAAGGAGGATCTAAAGATCTCGATCCAAAACATCCGCATCACGCCACAAAACGGCACATTCGGTCAAGAAGCACAGAAAGTGACCTATCCAAGAATCGAACACAGTGTCGAGCGGGGGGTGGTCGGCTCTCATGCTGCGAAGATCCGCTCCAGGCCCGATCCGGCTTGGCGGTCACGCGGAGTGAAAGGTCCAGGTCGCCGCGACGGCCCGTCATCGCGTCCTTGATCCGATTCCCAGCGAACTTACAGCAATGGACGCAGTCTGTAAGGTCGTGAGTGCTGCCGGGGTTCAGCCGGAGTGCGAGGAGGGCGGGGCCTTCCTGGCCGAGCCGCGGTAGCGGTCGGCGTCGTAGCGGCGGTCGTTGTCGTCCAGCTTGGCCTGGGCCGCCTCCACCAGGTCCACGCCCAGCACGTCGGCCAGCCGGACCAGGTAGAGGGTGACGTCGCCCAGCTCGGTACGGATCCGGGCGAGCGCATCGGGATCAGGCTGCGTGGACTCGTCGGCCGTGAGCCACTGGAACTCCGCCACCAGCTCCCCGACCTCACCCGCCAGCGCCATCGTCAGGTTCTTGGGTGTGTGGAACTGCTCCCAGTCCCTGACCCTGGCGAACTCGCGCAGGCGTTCGGCAAGGCGTTCCAGGTCCGTCGTCACGTCGCACGACCCTACCCATCACCGCCGGTATGTTGCTGCTCGTGAATGGGGTCGAGCTGTTCCTGTTGGGCCGGACGCTGATGAAGATCGGCGAGGAGGCCATGCCGACCGAGGGCATCGGTGAGCACTCCACGAGCGTGCGCACGGTGCTGATCGTGGTGAGCGACCTGCGCGGACATCCCGACACCACCGTGGGTGAGATCGCCGCCCGTACCGGGCTGCCGCAGAGCGCCGTGTCGGCGGCCATCGCGCGGCTGCGGTCCGTGGACGCGGTGATCGCCGAGACGGATCCCGCGGATCGGCGGCGCACGATCATCCGTGAGGCGCCTGGGGTGTCCGAACGGGTGGCGCAGGTCAGGGACACCCCGATCGACGCCGCGCTGGGGATCGCGCTGGGCACGGAGGACCCGCGGCGCGTGGCGGAGACCGTGGCGGTCCTGGAGGAGCTGGCCGCCAAACTGATCCCCGGAATAATGCATCGAAGTTGATGTATCAGATTTGATGGATTATCTTGGGAGGCATGAACGCAGACACCTTGCGCATCCCGGGCGTCGACCTCTACTACGAGGTGCGCGGCAGCGGCCCGCTCCTGCTGATCTCGCAGAGCGGTGAGGGCGACGCCGGTCGCACCGTTGACCTGGTCGATCGGCTGATGGACGCGTACACGGTGATCACGTACGACCGGCGCGGGCTCAGCCGCAGCACGGTCCCCGGCACCGGCGTGAGCGTGCGCGAGCACGCCGACGACGTGCACCGGCTGCTGGCCCACCTCACCGACCAGCCCGTGATCATGGTGGGGCAGAGTCTGGGCGCCTCCATCGGGCTGCACCTGGCCGTCGAGCACCCCGAACAGCTCAGCCTGCTCATCGCGCACGAGCCCGTCTCGCCGTGGCTGCTGCCCGAGTCCGAACGGGCCGAACACCGCAAGGAGCTGGCCGAGCTCCAGTCGCTCTACCGCGAAGGCGGCCTGCCCGCGGCGATCGGCCAGGTGAAGCGGGTGCTCGGCATCACCGACGACGCCGAGACCGACCTGACCCCGCAGCCCATCACGCCGCAACGGCAGGCGAACTTCGACTTCTTCATCCGCCACGACTTCACCGCCGTCGTCGAGGACGAGCTCGACCTGAGCGGGTGCCGTACCCGCATCCTGCCCGCGGCCGGGCAGACCACCCCGCACCACGTCTTCGACCGCCGGTGCGCGGTCGAGCTGGCGGAGCTGCTGGGCACGGAGCTGGTGGAGTTCCCGGGCGGGCACAACGGCAACACCAGCCATCCCCGGGCGTACGCGGCCCGGCTCCGCGAGGTCCTCCAGAGCGTCGGCTGAATCACCTCGCTCCGGTGGGTGTCGCCCCGAACCTGTACGCTTCCGCGCGTGTCCGAATTATCGGTTTCTGGCTATGAGATCAAGGGTGTTCTCGGCCAGGGCGGCTTCGGTGTCGTCTACCTCGCCGTGCAGTCGGCCGTGGGTCGCGAGGTAGCGCTCAAGGTCGACAACCGGGTGCTGCTGTCCGACCGCGACCGGCGCCGGTTCATGCGCGAGGTCACGGCCGCCGGGGCCCTGTCCGGTCACCCGCACGTCGTGGCCGTCTATGACGCGGGGCTGCTGCCCGACGGACGGCCGTACATGGTGCTTGAGCTGTGCCCGGGCGGGTCGCTGTCCGGACGGAGGCTCTCGCCGGTCGAGGCGCGTGACGTGGGCGTACGGATCGCCGACGCGCTGGCCGCCGCGCACGCGCAGGGGGTGCTGCACCGGGACGTGAAGCCGGGCAACATCCTGGTCAACCGGTACGGCCAGGTGGCGCTGTCCGACTTCGGGCTGGCCACCATGCCCGCGTCCGGGCCCGAGGCGTCGGTGACGCGCGAGTCCCTGACGCCGTCGTACGCGCCGCCCGAGGCGTTCGAGCTGGCCGAGCCGACCCCGGCCGGTGACGTGTACGCGCTGGCCGCCACCGTCTACGCGCTGCTGAACGGCCGCCCGCCGCGCTTCCCCGAGAGCGGCGTGCCGAACCTGGCGATGATCCTGGCCCTGCACCGCCTGCCCGTTCCGGACATCCCCGGCGTGCCACCCCAGTTGACCGCCGTGCTGCGCCAGGCGCTGGCCAGCGACCCGCGCGAGCGCACGCCCACCGCGGAGGCGTTCCGCGACGCCCTCGCCGCCGTGCCGCTCGGGCCCGCCCCGGCACCCTCCGGGGGACGGCTCGCCGCGCCGCCGACCCCCTCCCCGCCGATGGGGCAGTATCCGAGTCACCCGGGGCCGCAGCCGATGATGGGTCCGCCGGTCACCGGCCCGCCGCCGGGCGGCCACGCGGACACCGTGCCACCCGCCCGGCGCGGCACCTCGAGGGCCCTGGTCTCGATCGCCGCCGCCCTGGCCCTGGTGATCTCGGTCGGCGTCGGCGTGGTCGTCTACACGTACGTCACCAGGGAGCCGGGCGGCAACCAGGCGTCGACTCCCAGCGCGTCGGCCTCCACGAGCGCCACGGAAGAGGCGAAGACCGTGTTCAAGGGGCTGAAGACGTACACGGAGAACTGTCCGGCGAGCAAGGTGCGTGGCGGTGAGGCGGCGTGCGTGCAGGAGTCGGAGTGCTGGGGCGGGCTGGTCATCATCTCCGGCGACACGAAGGCCAGGCGGGTCGGGTGCGAGGAGCTGCACTCGTGGGAGACGTTCGCGGTCGTCCCGATCCCGTCGGACGCCGACACGTACGTGCAGCAGGACCTCGCCAAGCACCCCACGATCAAGCGGATCTGCAGCCGGGCGGTGCTCCTGGCCAGCAGGGTCGGCACGGCCAGGAACACCGGCGCGGCCGGCTGGATGGCGGACGTGATGCCGCCGTCGCAGGCGCAGTTCGAGAACGGCACGCGCTTCCTGCGCTGCATCGGCCGCCTGACCAGTCAGGAGCCGCGCCGGTCCTACTTCCACCGGGGAGCTTGACGCTTTCTCCACATTCGGCGGGCTCTGTCTGCACAAGTGGCCCCTAGCCTCGGATCGTGCGGATTCCTTCCTGGGCTCTCCTGCTGTGGATGTCCGTGTCGTGCCTGGTGTTCGTCGCCCTGGCCCTGCACATGGGGTGGCTGTTCAGCGAGCTGCGGGTGCTCGCGCCGTTCGCGCTGATCGGCGCCCAGCTGATGTACGTCCTTCTCGCCACGCCGCCCTGACCGTCATGGTGGCGCCGCCGGCGGTGGCCAGGACGGCTAGGCTGCCCGAATGGACTTGAAGGATCGGGTACGCGAGCTGCGCGCCGAGGGCCGCTCCCCGAAGGAGATCGCCAAGGCGCTGAAGGTGTCGCCGTCCGTCGTGGCGCCGCTGGTGCGGGCCATCGCCTCGGAGGCCCCCACCGCCGAGCCCGAGGTGGTCGGGTGCTGGGTCAACATCGGCTGGAGCGAGGGGCTCACCGTCGACCCGGCCCGCGGATGGGTGGACGAGGCCCCCGACGCGGGACTGGGCGGCCTGGTGTGCGTGCTGGTCGCGCGGCGGCACACCTGGGACAGGATGACGGTGGCCGGCTACCTTGCCGACGTCTACTGCCTCGGGGCGAAGAACGCGATCGGCCCCGACGTGCTCGACGACCGCGACCTGCGGCGCTTCCGCCAGTACTTCTTCGGCGAGTACGCGGGCTTCCAGGAGGCGCCGATCGAGCTGGCCCGGCACCTGGTGTTCGGGTCCGTCGACTACGCGCGGACGCTCGGGTTCGAGCCGCACGAGGACTTCGCTCCGGCGTCCGACGTGCTGGGCAAGTGGGAGGGGGACGCGGCGATCACGTTCGGCCGTGACGGCAGGCCCTTCTACGCGCAGGGGCCGGACGACGACCCGGCGAAGGTGCTGCGGACGCTGCGGCGCACGCTCTCCGATGAGGACTTCGACTACGTCACCGGAGGCCGGTGACGCGCATCGTGATGTTGAGGCGGCCGGAGGCCAGGCCGGTGGCGGGATCGCCGGTGCCCGGATGGACCTTCGGCACGCCGTGGTAGGCGAAGCGCGACGGCCCGCCGAACACGAACAGATCGCCTGAGGCGAGCTCGACGTCCGTGTACGGCCGGCCGCGCGTCTCGGTGTTGCCGAAGCGGAACAGGCACCGGTCGCCGATGCTCAGCGACACCACCGGGGCGTCGGACTTCTCGTCCTTGTCCTGGTGCATGCCCATCCGGGCCTGGCCGTCGTAGAAGTTGATCAGGGCGGTGTCGGGCTCGTACGTGTCGCCGGGTCGTCCGTACGCGTCGGCCAGGGCGCGCCGTCCCAGCTCGCCGAGCCACGCGGGGAACTCGGCCACCTGCCGGCCGTTCACGTCGTGGGCGATGCGCGTGTACCGGTACGGCTGCCAGTGCCACCCCACGCACACCGTCCGGACCGACATCACGCCGCCCCGGGGCAGCACGGTGTGCCGGATCGGCACGGGTCCCGTGGCCCATCCGCGGCACGCCTCGACCAGGTGGCGCTGCTCGTCCAGCGTCAGCCAGCCGGGCACGTGTACCGCCCCCGGCGCGATCTCCCGCATCACGCTGTCTCCCGGCCCTTCCATCCCTGGTACGCCTCCGGCAAGCATCTCGAACACGGCCGGTACCCGGCCGCCACCGCGTCACCGGCGTCCGCGAAGAACACACGATGCCGGATATATCCCCCGCGAGCGATCGAGCGCAGCGCCGAGGGACAGTCCAGCCGCCCGTACAGCCGGGCCCCTCGATGCCCGCCCAGCGTGCCGGGCACCGGACTCGTATACGGGCGGCCGTCGGCCCCCACCAGCGTGTACGTCATTTCGCGTCGTGGAAGACGAGCCCCAGCGTATGCCGCAGCCCGGACCGTACGGTGCTCACCCCGTGCCGCACGGGGGAGGCCGACCAGCCTCGCGAGGAACGCACGGGCCGGTCGCGCGTGGTGAAGATCAGCCCGTGCCCCTGCGGCAACAGCGTCACCGTCCCCCGCGACTGGGCCCGCGGCCGCTGCTCCACCAGCAGGAACTCGCCGCCCGTGTAGTCCTCGCCGGGCCGGTCCAGCCCGATCACGACCTGCAACGGGAACACCAGGTCGCCGTAGAGGTCGCGGTGCAGCGCGTTCCAGTCGTCCCGTCCGTACCGCAGCAGGATGGGCGTCGGCCTGGTCTGCCCCGCTCTGTGACACATGTCCAGCCACTCGTCGAGGTCGTCCGGCCACGGCGCCGGCTGGCCCAGCCTGGCCGCCCAGTCGCGGGCGATCGGCAGCAGCCGCGGGTAGAACTCCGCCCGCAACTTCTCCACCAGCGGCGGGAACGGCCGGCTGAAGTAGCGGTACTGCCCGGCGCCGAACCGGTGCCGCTCCATGTCGATCGTGGACCGGAACAGCCCGATCTCGTCGTACAGGCCGGCGATCTCCTTGCACTCCTCGGGGGTGAGCACCGGCGGCGTCAGCGCGCACCCGTACGAGTTGACCTCTTCCGTCAGTTTCGCCCAGTCCATCGTGGTCTCCTCCGTCAGCTTCGCCGCGTTCATCCGACGGTGCTCCAGAGCTGGGGCTGCAGGGCGCCTTCGAGCGTGAGCAACTCGTGCTTGCGCTCGATGCCGCCCGCGTACCCGGTCAGGGAGCCGTCCGCCCCGACGACGCGGTGGCAGGGGCGGACGACGAGCAACGGGTTCGCGCCGATGGCCGCGCCGACCGCGCGGATCCGGTCACGTGGCGCGCCCACCCGCGCGGCGAGCGCGCCGTAGGTCGTCGTGGTGCCGTACGGCAGCTCATCCAGGGCCGCCCACACCTGCTCCTGGAACGGGGTGCCGCGGGTGGCGAGCGGCAGGTCGAACGCGACCCGCTCGCCCGCGAAGTACTCGGCGAACTGCCGCTCGACCTCCTCGAACGCGGCCGGCTCCCACCGCAGACCAGCCCCTCCGCTTACGTCGAACGACACGCGCGTCAGCGCGGAGCCGTCGCCGACGAGCAGGATCGGGCCCAACGGGCTTTCGATGATGCTGTGGATGTCCATACCTTCTTCAACACCGCCGAGCCCTCAAATGTCAGCGGTTTTCGGACACCACAGCACCCCCTCCTCAACCCCGCGCTTCGCCTCCGCCCCTCAGCCTCCGCCCCGGCCCTCGGCCCCGCGCCTCAACCCCGCCCCTCGGCCTCCCCCGTCGCCACCGCCTCCGGCCGCGGCAGTCCCCGCCACCCGCGCACCGTCAGTCCCCCCACCCGCGCACCGTCAGTCCCCGCCACCCGCCCACCTCAAGCCGCATCCCAGTCAGTGGACGATCAAGCGATCATGGGCGTACGCTCGGTGACCATGGCCGAGTCGCGCGAGCACACCTTCACCGGCACCACGGGCCTCAACGCGGTCCGCGTATGGCCCCATGGTCGGCCGCGCTACGTGGCCGTCCTGATCCACGGGTACGGCGAGCACATCGGCCGCTACGAGTACGTGGCGGACCGGCTCGTCCGCCACGGCGCCGCCGTCTACGGCCTCGACCACACGGGCCACGGCAAGTCGGCCGGCGACCGGGTGCACGTCGCGGACTTCGAGGACGTGGTCACCGACGTCTACTCCGTCGAGGAGCAGGCCAGGGACGACCACCCCCGCGTCCCGGTCGTGGTGATCGGCCACTCGATGGGCGGCATGATCGCGGCCCGCTACGCCCAGCGCTACGGCGACGGCCTGGCGGCGCTCGTGCTGTCAGGCCCGGTGATCGGCGAATGGGCGGTCGTCCCGACCCTCCTGGCCTACGAGGAGCCCCCGGACGTCCCGATCGACCCGGCGACCCTCTCCCGCGACCTCTCGGTGGGCGCCGCGTACGCCGCCGACCCGCTGGTGTGGCACGGCCCGTTCAAGCGCGCCACGCTGGAGGCGTTCGCCACGACGCTGGCCACGATCGCCAAGGGCGGCCGCCTCGGCCCCCTGCCCACGCTGTGGGTGCACGGGGCCGACGACGAGCTCGTCCCGCTGAGCGGGAGTCGTCCGGGGGTCGAGGCGATCAAGGGTACGGACCTGACCGAACGGATCTACGAGGGCGCCAGGCACGAGGTCTTCAACGAGACCAACAAGGCCGAGGTCCTGGACGACGTGACGGCCTTCATCGACCGGACTATTTGACCGGCAGCCATACGTACCCGGAGCCCCGCGTACGGGTGAGCTCGATCTTCCAGCAGCCCCGCTTCGGGAAGACGAACCCCGTACCCCACTCCTCGCCGGGTTTGTGCCAGCTCGACCCGCCATGCTCCTCGGGCCCCCAGGCGAGCTTGGCGGGCGTACCGTCGGGAAGCGTCGCCTTGACCCGCAGCGGCCCTTCACCCGTCATCCGCCACACGATCTTGATCTCTTCACCGCGCGCCAGCGGCGGACCCGCCACGAACAACAACCCCCACAGCTCCGCATCCCGCCCCACCCCCCGCACCTCTGGAAACCCTCCGCTGAGGAGCACCGATGTCCCGTTACACGCAGCCCTGGTAGCCGTCGGGCCGGGGCTTACGGAGCTCGGGCTTACGGTGCCTGGACTAACGGCGCTCGGACTTATGGGACTCAGGCTTACGGCGCTGGGGCTTGTGGGGCTCGGGCTTACGGCGCCTGGGCCCACGGCGCTGGGGCTTGCGGGACTCGGGCTTATGGGACCCGGGACGGCCGACCGAGCCACGGGCGCGGGCACCTCGGCCGAACACCCAGCCGCGACCACCAACAGCGTCACCATCATCAACCACTTCATGCAACCTGTACTCCGGGCGATACCGGGAGGTTCCGGCTAGCGAGCCGGACTCGCTGGAAGCATGGGCGCCAACAGCCTGGAGCCTGACGCGACCGCTCAGACCTTGCGCCAGCCGGGCACCCAGGCCCCGCCCTCCTCGACGGTGTAGTCGCCGAACAGAGCGGGGGCTTCCTTGCGCATGAGCTCGCCGATGCGCTGGAACAGCAGGCGAATCTCCTCCTCCGCGCCGGCGGCGGTGCGAGCCTCGATCGTGTGCCGCAGCGTGCGCACGTTCGCGGTCCACACCAGCCCGGTCGCCACACCCTCCGGGGCGAACCTGCGCATGAACGACGTTCGGTGCTTCTTCTCCGAGAACGGCACGCCCTCCTCATCGAGCCCGAAGTGCTCGCCCATCCACAGCTGGAACTGCTCGAGCTGCTCCAGCACCGCCGTGGCCCGCTTCATCAACTCGTCGTCTTCCCGTGCCCATTCCGGGAACCAGAACGGCAGCTCGTCCAGCCGTACGAAACGCAGCGACTCCTGCGAGACGGCCACACCCGGGCGGTGCCGCACCAGCTCGTGGGTCAGCACCCGGCTGACGTTGTGGAGCACGAAGCTGAAGCTGACGTGCTCGAGGACCGAGCCGTGTGCGCTGGCCAGGATGTTGCGCAGGTAATCGTCCTGGTTTTCCCTGATCCTGACCACGTTGGGATTGAGGCCGGGCTCGAAGGAGCGGTAGCAGAGCCGACCGGCGAACTCTGCGAGGTTCTGCGCGTCGAGGTCGCCGCGATCGAGCCGCTCCAGCCAGCTCTCGCCGCCGACCTCGGCCAGGTAGCGGGCCAGCTCGTCGTAGTCCAGCGACGGACGGGAGACGATGAAGACCTCGGGTTCGACACTGCGCATGGAGAGCCCCCGCTCGGATCGACCGCTTTTGACGGCCCCAAGCCAACCAGCTCCTGCCACTCGGCGCGAGTCGACCGCCTCCTGGACGCTCCTCGCGGGCATCCCACGTCCAAGGTCGGCAGGCGCAGTGGCTTGTGGCTTCGACGGTCAGCAGGCGCCACGGCTTTCAGCTTCGGCCTCCCGATCTCGCGGCCGTTGAAGGTCTCGAGCCCGCCGGGGCGAACGCAGGCTGCTCCGGCTTCTATCGATGGGTCGCCGAGCCGTCCGCGGCCGCCTGCGCGAACGATCGTAGGGCCTGGACGGTGGCATCGGGGATGGGCAGCGCGTCGAGATCGGCCCGAGCGAGGACGTCGGGTAATGGAAACATCCTGGTGAGGCCGACTGGGGCGAGGCCGGGCACGACCGCGCCGAACCGGCCGGCGAGGTCACCCAGGATCGCCCGTGCCCGTGCGGCATCCGGCACCCCGGCACGCACGATGTCATGCACACCGACTTCGAACGGATCCCACGAACCGCACGTCCTCGCAGAGTCGTCGAGAGCGAAGATGCGCCGGGCCCGGTGGACGTGGTGGATGAGTCCGTTGAGCCGGGGGAGATGGGCGACGAGCAGGAGTTCGGTCGGGGATCGCTGGGTGATCTCGATCATGCCGGGGTCGTGATCGATGAGGATGGTGCGCCGATAAGAGGTGCACGAGACCGCTTCGACGGTCGGTGTCGTGCGTGCGGCCAGGTGGCGCAGTGCGGCCGCGAAATCGAGTGACTTGTCGTGAGTGAGCCGGAGGGCCAGCCCGCCGTCGGCCTGGAGGCGGTCGGTGACCCGCCGTCGGGCCCGCAGCTCACGCGGGGCGCCGCGGAAGGTGCCCATGAGGACTCGGTTGAGCTGCCGAACGCTGCCGAAGCCCGCGGCGAAGGCAATGTCGGCTATGCGAAGGTCAGTGTCGTCGAGAAGTCGGCGGGCGAAGTGCGCGCGCCGGGAGCGGGCGAGCTGGTCGGGCGTGACCCCGGCATGCTGAAGAAACATGCGCCGCAGGTGACGTGGGGACACGCCGAGCCGACCGGCGAGACTGCTCTCCGTCGCGTCGTCCAGCGCTCCGTCGGCGATGAGTTCGACCCCGCGGCACACCAGTTCGGGCATGTCCGCGACGGTGGCCGGTTCCTGCCGGTACGGGCGGCACCGATGGCAGGCGCGGTACCCGGCCGCCTCCGCCGCGGCCGCGGACGGGTAGCGGGTGGTGTTCGCCGGGAGGGGGCGGCCCGGGCAGTCGTCCCGGCAGTAGATACCGGTGGTCAGGACGGCGCCGACTGCGTTCACGTTTCCAGCATGGCATCCACCGGCTCACCGGATCGGACGGATCCGGACAGGCTGCCAACGCTGGCCGAATGTGACCAGACCTGCTGATCAGGGCCCCGCGAGAATTCGGGCTCACCCATCTCCATAAGGACATTCCATGAGCGCCGCATCGAACAAGCAACTCGTCATCGACGCCTGGCGGGTCTTCGCCACGCGTGATGCCGACCGGGTCCGCGACGTCTTCGCCCCTGACGCGGAGTGGCTCGCCCCTGCCGACAACGCGACCTCCCGCGCCATCGATGGAACCCACCATCTCATCGGCCGGGACCGCATCGTGCGCTTCCTGACCGAGGAATTCTCCACGGTCTTCGTCGACAACGTGTCCATCGAGTTCGGCGGCTTCTACGCCGACGGGGACATCGTGGTCGTCGAGATGCGACTGCAGGCCACCCTCGCCCACGGTGGCCACTACGACAACGAATACTGCTTCATCTTCGAACTGGAGTCTGGCCAGGTCAAACGGGTCCGCGAATACATGGACACACAACGCGGCGCGGCATGGTTCCACTCACCCACGACATCGGACCGGCAGGACCAACGCGAAGCGACCACCACCCATCACTAGCCCAAAAGCCCCGGCTGTAGCGGCGGTCATAACCCCAGGCCGGGGCACGATGGCCGTAACCCCAGGCTGGGGGCGATGGCCGCAACCCCAGGCCGGGGCACGATGGCCGCAACCCCAGACCGGGACGCGATGGCCGTAACCTCAGGCTGGGGGGCGATGGCCGCAACCTCAGGCCGGGGCACGATGGCCGCAACCCCAGGTTGGGGGGCGATGGCTGCAACCCCAGACCGGGGCACGATGGCCGCAACCCCAGGTTGGGGGGCGATGGCTGCAACCCCAGACCGGGACGCGATGGCCGCAACCCCAGGTTGGGGGGGCGATGGCCGCAACCCCAGGGGCCGGCGGCTATAACCTCCAGGCTGGGGGCGACGGCGGCAACCTCAGGCACATCGCCTCCAGTTGCGGATCGAGGTACGGCCCGACCGCCCGATGCGTACGTGTATCCCAGGTTACTGGCCCCGCCGTCGCCAGCCGCCCGTCGCACCCCGCCTGCCTCGCGGCAACCAGGCACCCGCGGACAGCCCGTCCTCCCTCTCCTGGTGGAAGGCCGCGAACCGGCCATCGGATCCGAACGTGCCGCGTGCGTTCTGCACGACAACCCGTATGCCGCGCCTGCCCGGCACACGAGCGGTGCCCTTGGCGTCGAGCTCGTGCTTGCCGTACGGAGTCCGTACGAGCACCACACGCAGCGGCCCCGCACCGCGCAGTCGATAGCGGCCGGCGAACAGCACCACGCCATCGGGCATCGGAACGCTCAGCCGTGGGCGACCTCGATATTGGGCGTCGTGGCCTCGGGCAAACCGGGCAAACGGTCAAGCAGTCCGCTGAGCAGGCCCAAGGCAGAACCCCCTCCGGCTCCGGCTACGGTCGCGCCGACGTTCGGCGAGTCGGTGACAGATCTCCCCTCCGGCTCCGGCTCCGGCTCCGGCTCCGGCTCCGGCTCCGGCTCCGGCTCCGGCTCCGGCTCCGGCTCCGGCTCCGGCTCCGGCTCCGGCTCCGGCTCCCAAGCGTATGCGGGGCCGATGATTTTTCCCGGGCACGCGGGTCTGCATGTGAGAGAGGAGGCGATATGTGCGATCAAGAAAAGGCACTGGCCGCGGGGGTTGCGCTGCTGGAACGGGCGATCGACTATGCGCTGGGCAGCCTCCGCGTAGTCACCCCGGCCGCCCTCTGCCGTCCCACTCCCTGCGCGGACTGGAACCTCCAGCACCTGCTCGACCACATGACCGACTCACTCCGAACCCTGAACGACGCCGCCTCCGGCCACATCCCCCCAGCACCGCCACGTATACCCGTCACCCCTGTCCCAACGCCAAGACCCCCCAACCTACGCATGCCGCCCACCCCAGCTCCTCAAAGGCCGACCACCCCCGCACCAGGCGACGGCATTGGCACTCCTCCACAGCGCAGCCTTCGAAGGCCGACCGCACCCGCGTCCGGCAGCGCAGACACCGCCTCATCGCGCTCCGGCATCCGCGGCTCGGCTGTATCTGCGTCAGGCGGAGGGGGCGGCGCCTCATCGGGCACCGGTCTTCGCGGTTCGGACGCATCCGCGTCGGGTGGAGGGGGCGGAGCCTCATCGGGAACCGGCCTTCGTGGTTCGGCTGCGTCTACGTCGTGTGGAGGGTGCGGCGCTTCACCGGATACGGGCCTTCGCGGTTCGGACGCGTCCGCATCCGGTGGAGGGTGCGGCGCCCCATCAGGCACGGGCTTTCGCGGTTCGGACGCACCCGCGTCGGGTGGAGGGGGCGCCTCATCGGGAACCGGCTTTCGCGGGTCGGACGCATCCGCGTCCGGGGGAGGAGACAGCCCCTCTTCGCGCTCTGGTATCCGCGAGGTGGCTGCGTCCGCGGCCGGAGAGGGAGACAGCACCGCTCTGTGCTTCAGTGGCTCTGGGCCGCGAAGGCAAGGATGCGGGGCCAACCCCGCGCTCCTTCTCAGGGACCGGGCCACAGAGGTGCTGGGTGTGTGGGTGGGCGCGGTCACCCATCCCGGGATGGTCTCCATAGGCGATCGTCACTTGACCGCGCCCATGGTGGCCGCCGCGGGTGCGATCGAGATTGCCGTGCACGGCTGGGACGTGGCCAGGGCCTGTGGTGAGCAGCACCCGATCCCGGATCTCATGGCCGAGGAACTGCTGGACCTGGCCCATCTGTTCGTCACGGACGTTGACCGGCCGCACAGGTTCGCCCCGCCGAGGACCCTGCCCCCGCGCGCCTCAGCCCAGGACTACCTTCTGGCCTATCTCGGCCGTGACCCGAACTGGCCAACAGCCCTCTGACCAGCTCAACGACCCCAACCTCAAAGATAGAACAATCCAGCCCATCCAGCATTTCCCGCTCACACGCCGTACGATCATCCTGTACCGCAACCATGTCGGGGACACCGACCATAAAGCCCAGCACACGTCCGGCCGGTCGTCAGCGGGCGGCGACACCCGATCGCCGTGACCCGGCCGACCAACGTGGTGGCGACGACCGTTCTTCGTGCGGCCGTCGCCACCACCACGCCTCGCCCTTCCTGCACAGGGTGAACGCACGCCTGAGGCGGGCGGCAGGGGCCGGGGTGGCGGGGGTCAGGTGTCCTCCTGGAGGACCTCCAGGAGGAGTTCGCCGTACTTTGCCAGTTTGTTTTCGCCGACGCCGTTAACGTTGCTCAGCTCCGACAGTGAGGACGGACGGGCGGTGGCGATCTCTCTCAGGGTCGCGTCGTGGAAGATGACGTACGCGGGCACCCCCTGCTCCTTCGCGGTGGCGCCCCGCCAGGATCGGAGCCGCTCGAAGAGCGGGGCCGCTTCGGCGGATAGCTCAGCCACCGCTTGGCCTTTCGACGAGGAGGCTACCTTGGCCCGGGCGGGGCGCAGGGTGTCGCGGCGCAGCAGGACCTCGCGCTGTCCCCGGAGCACCGAAGTGCTGTCGTCCGTGAGCACCAGCGCTCCGTAGTCGGACTCGACCGCCAGCAGCCCCTGCGCCAGCAGTTGCCGCACCACCCCGTGCCACTCCGCGTTGCCCAGGTCAGTGCCCACTCCGAACACGGTCAGCGTCTCGTGGCCATGCTGCAGCACCTTGGCGGTCTTCTTGCCGAGCAGGATGTCGACCACCTGCCCCACGCCGAACTTCTGCCGCCGCTCCCGCGCCAGCCGCAACACCGTCGACAGGACCTTCTGGGCAGGGACGGTGCCGTCCCAGGATTCGGGCGGATTCTGGCAGGTGTCGCAGTTTCCGCAGGGTTCGGCGCCCTTCTGGCCGAAGTAGTCGAGCAGCAGCACCCGGCGGCACCCCACGGTTTCGCACAGCGCCAGCATGGAGTCGAGGTGGACCACCTGGCGGCGGCGGTGGGCCTCGTCGCCCTCCATGGCCATCCGCCGGTGCTGGACGACGTCCTGGAGGCCGTAGGCCATCCATACCGTGGCAGGGAGGCCGTCGCGGCCCGCGCGCCCGGTCTCCTGGTAGTAGCCCTCGACCGACTTGGGCAGGTCGAGATGGGCGACGAAGCGAACGTCGGGCTTGTCGATGCCCATGCCGAACGCGATCGTGGCCACCACGATCAGCCCGTCTTCGCGCAGGAAGCGGGACTGGTGGGTGGCGCGGGTGCGGGCGTCCAGACCCGCGTGGTACGGCACGGCGGCGATGCCGTTGTCGACCAGGAACTCGGCGATCTTCTCGACCGAGGAGCGCGACAGGCAGTAGATGATGCCGGAATCGCCCGGATGCTCGGTGCGCAGGAACTCCAGCAGCTGCCGCTTGGGCTCGCTCTTGGGCGTGATGCGGTAGTGGATGTTGGGCCGGTCGAAGCTGGCGACGAAGTGGCGGGCCTCGCTCAGGCCGAGCCTGGAGGAGATCTCGGCGTGCGTGGCCGGGGTGGCCGTGGCGGTCAGCGCGATGCGCGGCACATCGGGCCAGCGCTCGTGCAGCGTGGACAGCTCAAGGTAGTCGGGCCGGAAGTCGTGCCCCCACTGCGCCACGCAGTGCGCCTCGTCGATGGCGAACACCGAGATCTCGCCCTTGGCCAGCAGCCGCAGCGTGGCGTCCACGCGCAGCCGCTCGGGAGCGAGGTAGAGGAGGTCGAGCTCGCCGGCCAGGAACTCCGACTCGACCAGCTGCCGCTCGTCGAAGTCCTGCGTCGAGTTGAGGAACCCCGCACGCACGCCGAGCGCCCGCAGCGCGTCGACCTGGTCCTGCATCAACGCGATCAGGGGTGAGATGACGACCCCCACGCCGCGGCGCACCAGGGCGGGGATCTGGTAGCAGAGCGATTTGCCGCCGCCGGTGGGCATGAGCACGAGCGCGTCGCCGCCGGCCACGACGTGATCGATGATCTCCTGCTGCCCCGCCCTGAACGAGTCGTAGCCGAATACGCGGTGCAGAACGTCGGTGGGGGTATCCATGTGGCTACCTTACGTGTTCGCGGGTGAGCGTTTCGTGAGTTCCGCCGACGGCGATCGGGGGCTCCAACGCGCTCGCCTTGGCATCACCCAGTCTGCCCGACGGTGATCGGTCCGTGAGCCAGCCCTTCACGGGAGTGGGGAGGGGCGCGGTTAGGCGGGGCCGCGCATTGAGGGCGGAGTGTGGCTTGGGGGCGGGGGTGAGGGCGGGGTGCGAGTTGGGCGTGGCGGGGGTTGGTGGTGGTGGGTCGTGGGTCGAACGTGGGTGCTGTTGGGAGGGCGGACTGTGGGTTGGGCGTGGCGGGGTTGGGGGTGGCCGGGGTTACCGGTCGGGCATGGCTGGGGTTGGGAGGAGCGGAGCGAGATTGGGCGTGGCTGGGGACGCGGGCGGGGCGGGTTGGGATCGGTGAGTGTGGCTGAGGGTTGGGAGGAACGGAGTGGGAGTGGTGAGCGTGCTTGGGGCGAGGGCGAGGCGGCGTGGGGATGGGCATGGCGGGGGTGAGGGCGGGGCGTGGGTGGGGTGAGGGTTGTGGGGGTGAGGGAGGGAGGGTGGGTTAGGCGGTGGCGGGGGTGGGGTGGGCGTTGCGGTGGTAGGCGATCAAGGAGAGGGCGCCCAGGGCGCAGGCCGCTGCCACCGCTCCCATCACCGCCGGATACCCGGCGAACTGCGCGATTCCGGCCGCCAGCAGCGGCGCGACGGCCTTGGCGACCGTGATGGGCAGCGCGAGTGCCCCGCTCAGTGACGCGTACGCTCCCGTGCCGTACCGATCGGCAAGAAGAGCAGGCCGAGCGATCGTGCCCACGCCGAACCCCAGCCCGAACAGCACCACCCCCGCCACCGCCCCCGCCGTGCTCCTGCCGACCAGCGGCAGCAGCACCGCCGCCAGCCCCTGCACCCCGAACATCACCGCCGTGATCAACGCCACCGACCAGCGGCCCTGCAGGCCGGTGGTGACGAGCCGGCCCGTGACCGACAGCACCCCGAGCAGGCCCGCGACGCCTGCGGCGAAGAGGGGGGAGTGGCCGAGGGCGATCAGGTACGTGACCAGCAGGACACCCATGACCGACACCGCGCCGGTCTGGGTCAGGAAGGCCGCCGCCAGCAGCCAGAAGGGACGTTCGCGCAGGGCCGCCCCGACGATCTCGCTCCGGTTCACGTGCGGCGGCGCGGCCCGGCTCCGGACGGCCAGGGCGTGCAGCGGCACCGAGGTCAGGGCGTATCCGGCGGCCAGGATGACCAGAGCCTGGCGCCACCCGTACAGGTCCACGAGAAAGCCCGTCAGCGGCAGGAAGATGCTGGACGCGAAGCCCGCCACGACGGTCACCGCGAGTAACGCCCGCGCCCGCCTGGTCGCGTCGAACCAGGCCACGATCACGGCGAAGGCCGCCTCGTACAGCACCATCGCCGACGCCACGCCCAGCACCCCGCAGACCAGGTACAGCTGCGTCACAGAGCGCACCTGGGACCACGCCAGCACCGCCAGCCCGCCCAGCACCGACCCGAGGGTCATGAGCCCGCGCCCGCCGTGCCGGTCGAGCCAGCGGCCGATGAGCGGCGCCGCGACCCCCGACACCAGCACGGCCAGG
Organism: Nonomuraea sp. NPDC003201; assembly: GCF_053590415.1. Classification (NCBI taxonomy): domain Bacteria; kingdom Bacillati; phylum Actinomycetota; class Actinomycetes; order Streptosporangiales; family Streptosporangiaceae; genus Nonomuraea; species Nonomuraea sp. NPDC003201. The sequence goes on along the minus strand of NZ_JBSFTC010000030.1, from coordinate 17,769 downwards.
GTGATCGCTCCGGTCAGCTGCGCGACCCCGGCGTGGAGGTCGCGGGACATCGGTGGGATGAACACGGAGAACGCGTAATAGAGCACGCCATATCCGGCGGTTTGCGTGATCGAGAGAGCGCCGATCATCCACATGGGGGACTTCGGCACGGTGGCGTCGATCACTCCAGGATCGTTCCCGTTCACCGGTCAGAAATACGGTGATAAATGTCACTTAGCCCCGTCAGGAATAGCGCACGGTGAAAGCGGAATAGCGTCGAGTCATGACCTTTTCCTATGTGGTGAGCGGCGGCGGGCGTGGCATCGGAAAGGCCGTGGTCGAACGGCTCCTCGCCGAGAAGGGCGGCGAGAAGGGCGGCGGGAAGGACACCGTGGTGGTGGCCGTCGAACGCGACCCCGACGCCCTCGCCTGGGCCGGCCCCCGAGTCATCCCGCTGATCGGCGACGCGGCCGACGAGGAGGTCGCCGCCTGGGCCGCCGACCTGGCCCAGGAGGCCGGCAGCCTGCGCGGCTGGGTCAACAACGCCGCCGTGTTCCGCGACGCCTCCGTCCACACGTCCCCGATCGCCGAGGTCAGAGCCCTGATCGCGGCCAATCTCGACCTCGCCGTGGTGGGCTGCGCCACCGCCGTACGCCACTTCCTCGCGGCCGGTACGCCCGGCGCCATCGTCAACGTCACCTCCCACCAGGCCACCAGGGCGGTGCCCGGCAGCCTCCCCTACTCGACCGCCAAGGCCGCCACCGAGGGCCTGACCAGGGCTCTGGCCGTGGAGTACGGCAGGCACGGCATCAGGGTCAACGCCGTGGCCCCGGGTTCGGTGGCCACCGAACGGTATGAGGCGTTCCTGGAGTCGCAGACCCCGCAGGCGCGGCAGGCCGTCGAGGAGCAGCTGGCCATGCTGCACCCGCTCGGCCGGGTCGCGACCCCCGCCGAGGTGGCCTCCGTCGTGGCGCACCTCCTCTCGGACGAGGCGGCGTTCGTCAACGGCGCCACCATCCCCGTGGACGGCGGCCGCACGGTGCTGGGACTCGACCCCGAAGCTCGGGAATGAAAACCGTTGTCATCTGGTTGTGCAGGCCATGAAGAAGAACCTGCACCCCGCGTACGGCCCCGTCGTCTTCCGTGACCCGAGCGTCGGGTTCGCGTTCCTCACCCGCTCGACCCTCACCAGCGACAGGACGGTCGAGTGGGAGGACGGTAAGACGTACCCGGTCGTCGACGTGGACGTGTCGTCCGCCAGCCACCCCTTCTACACCGGCCGCGGCCGCATCCTCGACACCGCGGGCCGCGTCGAGCGCTTCAACCAGCGCTACGCGAACCGCCGCAAGTGACGGGCGGCCCCCCGCAGGCATGTACGCGCCTGCGGGGGATCGGCCGGAGGGGGCATGCCTGCGCTACTGCTGGGTAAAAGGTGGTCACCGGCATCGGAGCAGTGGTGATGGCCATGAGTCTCTCTGGAAAGGAACGCCGCATTCTCGCTGAGATCGAGCAGGCCCTTGAGCGAGAGGACCCCGAGCTGGCAAGGCGCGTAGCGGCGATCAACAAGATCGAATCAGACGGGGACTTCCCCCACGCGTATGGTGATCGCCTGCGCAGGTGGGTGCTGGCACACGTCTGGATGATCTTCACGGCCGGCGCGCTCGTGATCGTCCTGCTCCTGCTCGCCGTACTGACCACCTGACTCGCCGTACTGACCACCTGACTCGCCGTACTGACCACCTGACTCGCCGTACCGACCACCTGACGGCACAGTCAGCGCCGCCGGCGCAGCAGTGCCAGGTCGGCGGCGGCCACGACGGCCACCGCGGCCGCGATCGCGGCCTCCCAGCGCCAGACCTCCGCCCCCGTGCTCGCGGCGAGCACCGCGAAGAACACCGCCGCCGCCATCCCCACCACCAGCGCGACCAGCGACAGGATCCGCCGGGTACGCAGCGGGCTGCGCGCGCTCAGTGGCTCCGTGCCCGCCCGGTTACGCAGCCACATCGTCGATCCCCCTTCCGAACGGTCAGGCGAGGCACCTCAGGGCCGCGACGACGCGCGGGTCGACCCCGTGCGACGCGGGCAGCCGCCCCACCGTGGCCTCCACGAACTCGGGGTACGACAGCGAGGCCGTGACCCCGTTCACGGCGGCCCAGATCTCGTCGGCCGTCTGCTCCACCTGCACCTTGGCCTCCTGCTCGGCCAGCGCGAACCGCCCCACCGCCACCCGCCACAGCGTCCGGTCGTCGACCTCGGCGTCGGGGACGGGCGCGCCGACGTCGTCGGCGTGGGTGGCGTACTCGGAGTCGTAGTGGAAGGCCTGCCGGCCGCACGGGTAGGGCCCGGCCATGGTGTCGATCAGCCCGCCGGGGCCGAGCTCGCGCATGCGGCGGCGCGTCTCGCCGTTCTGGACCCGCCACTCCTCCAGCACTTCCGCCACGGGCAGGTGGCGCCGCTGCCGCACCGACCACTCGTTGAAGTCGTTGTAGCCGGACACGCCGGCCTTGGAGAGCCGGGTCAGCAGGTCCTGCACGGTCCCGTCGAGGCAGGCGTGGTTGTACAGCTCCTCGCCCGCCAGATGGCCCAGCACGTCGCGCACCGACCATCCCTCGCACCGGGACGGCCGCTGCCAGCCGGCCTCGTCGAGCCCGCTGAAGAACCGGTCGAGCCGGGTGGCCTCCGTGTCGAAGATGTCGAACGGATTGAAGTGTTTGAGCAGCTCGTCGGCCATACTCCGGACGCTACCCGCTACGTGCCCGCTTTCACGGCCATCGATCCGACGGCGGACCTGACCCGGTCGTACTCGTCGGCGCAGGTGGGCGCCCGCTCGGGCGGGACCCAGCCGCCCTGGGCGATCCGGTCGTATTTGCCGGGGTCGGCGCCGTACAGGAGGCAGGAGAACGTGGCCGACTCGGGCGGCCCCGACAGGTGGTCGATGCCGGCGTGGCCGGCGAGCAGGTGACGGGCCTCGGCGGCGGCCACCACGCGCTTGGGCGAGTCGGAGGCGAGCGTCAGCGCCGCGAACTGGTCGGCCTGCTCCTCGCTGTCGGCCAGGCCGTTCAGCGTGGTCAGGGCGTGGCCGAGCTGGTGGTGGAAGAGCACGGCCAGCGCGCCGTCCATGCGGGCGGACCTGGCACGGGCGTCGGTCTCCTCGGTCTCGGAGATGCCGTCCATCACGTGGCGCACCTTGTCCACCAGCTGGTAGCAGATGGTGATCCGGCGCTCCTCGAGGTCCCAGGTGGCCTCCGGCGCGTCGCAGTCACGGGCGACGACCTTGACCGACGCGGGCAGCCGGATCCGGGTCTTGAGCGTGTCGCCGTCCTTGAGGAGCTTTCTGGCCTGTTCGGCGCCCGGCGAGCCCGGCTGCTCGTAGCGCACGGACAGATCGGACGAAGGCGCCGCCCCCAGCGTGCTCGTCATGCTCAGGACGAGGGCGATGAGGGGATGCGGCATACGAGGCTCCTCGGGGGTCGGTAGATCCACGCAATGCGACTGTCCATGCACGCAAAGCGTGATCCCTAAACCTGAGGGTCCCCGAAAAGCCGGAAGGCCCGGCCCCTGGGCAGGGACCGGGCCTCCGTCTTATGGATTAACGACGCCACCAGCTGCCGTAGACCCGCACGGAGTCCGTGCGGCTCTTGGAGCCGTCGAGCTCGTCGTTGCCGTTGAACACGGCGCGGAAGGTACCGCTCTTGTAGGCGCGGGTCTCGGCGTAGAACTTGCCGCCCCACTTGGTCTTGGCGGAGGCGACCCACTTCCAGCCGCTGGAGCCGTTCGCGCGGAAGTAGACGTCCACCTTCTCGCCGCGGACGCCCTCCCAGCCGTCGTCATCCACCTGGAGACGGCCGGAGAACTCGATCGTACGACCCTTGCGGATCTTGTACGGGTCCGCGGAGAAGCGCGAGATACGCGTCTCGGACTTGCTCTTCTCGAGCTCGACCGAGAAGAACGCCGTGTCCTTCGCGATCTCCTTGCCGGCGGAGTCGAAGGCTACAGCGGTGGCCTGCCACTTGCCCTGGGGGTCCCCCTCGGTGAAGCCGACGGCGAAGCGCCAGCCCTCGAGGTCCTTGACGTCCTTGGCGCGGAGCGTGCGGGCGCCCTCGGGCGCCACGCTGAGCTCGACCTTCTTGACGTCGGAGCTGGCCCCGATGTCGAAGTACGCGGTCGTCTCGGATCCGGGCTCCACCACGACCGGATTAGGGTCGATGTCGCGGATCTTGAGCTGCGTGTCCACCTTGGTGGCCGCCGAAGCAGTGCTCGCGCCCGACATCAGCATGGCCCCGCCTACAAGGGCGGAAACGATACCAAGTGCGATCTTTCTCATGAGGGTGCTGATTCCTCTCCCCGTATTGACTTGGAGCCGGCTCGGGGTGGCCGACCCCTTTACTACTTTGAGCCACGAGAAGGGGAAAAGGTTGGCTAATGTTACAGAAAATATTTGATCACGCTGGCAACCAGGGGTTATGCGGGAAAAGTACTTGACCGGCTACAGTCTGGCGCATGACCGACGTCTACACGCTCGGCGAGCCCTTGGGGATCGTCTCCAGCGGCCGGGTTCGCCACGAGAGCGAAGCCCGGCTGGACGTGTGCGGGCCCGAGTTCACCCTGGCGATCGCGCTGGCCAGGCTCGGGCACCGCAGCGCCTACCTGGGCAAGGTGGGCGATGACGAGCTGGGTGCGAGGGTGCTCACCGCGCTCAGGGGCGAGGGTGTGGACGTCGCGGACATGCGCGTGTCCGAGGGGTTGCGCACGGGCCTGATCCTCAGAGAGACCCGTGTCGGCCGCTCACAGAGAGTGACGCAGTATCGCGCGGGTTCGGCGGGCTCGCGGCTCACTCCGGGCAACGTGCCGATCGACCGGATCGCAGCGTCGAAGATGCTCCACGTGACCGGTCTCACGGCGGGCCTCGGCCGGGACGCGCTCGAGGCGGTTCGCACCGCCGTGAGCGCCGCGAAGAACGCCGGGGTGATGGTCTCCTTCTCCGTCGACTACGTGCCCGAGCTGTGGCCGTCGGTACGCGAGGCCGAGGAGGTGCTCGGCGAGCTGGCCTGCGACTCGCACCTGCTCTTCCTCCACCAGGACGAGCTCGACCTGGTCAAGCCCGCGCTCACGGCGGAGCGCGAGGTCGTGGTGGACCGCGGCGCCAAGGGCGCGAGCGTGCGCGCCGACCGGATGCGCTACGACGTGCAGGGCTGGCAGGTCCCCATCGTGGACACGGCCGGCGCGGGGGAGGCGTTCGCGGCCGGGTACATCAGCGCCGCGCTCGACGGCCTCATCCCCCAGGAACGCCTGCACCGCGGGGCGCTGTTGAGCGCCGCCGCGGTGACCAGCGTCAGCGACTGGCAGGGGTTGCCCACCAGGTCAGAGCTCTAGTTCGTGGTCAGGGTGAAGGTCGAGGTCGTGTTCTTGATGTTCTGGAAGTTGTTCGCGAACCTCAGGTTGTTGATCGTGGCCGACCCGACGGCCGGGCCCTGACCGGGCTCGGGCAGCTCGTTCACCCAGATGCCGAAGCCGGACTTGGCGTCGAAGGCGTCACCGCTCTTCTGCGCCCCGCTGATCGACACGTTCGTGAGGATCGTGTCCTTGACCGGGTTCAGCGGCGCGTTGCCGGAGTAGCCGGTCTGGAACATGATCCCGCTGTACGTCGGGTCCACGATGTCCAGGTTGTTGACGCGGATGCCCTGGAACACCTTGGACGAGGAGAACAGCCACAGCGCCGGGAACGTCTGCTGTCCCCAGAAGTGCCCGCCGGCCCGGACCAGCGAGATGTTGTCGAACGTCGTGGGCGGGCTGGCGCCGAACCCGTTCATCGGGATCCCGAAGTCCAGCGAGCTGATCGTGACGCCCGGGTAGGTCAGCGTGTCCGCGACGTAGATGTTCCTGAACGTGTTGTCGTAGCCGCCGTACACGGCCACGCCCGCGGCCCGCCAGGTGAGCAGCGAGGTCAGGTTCTCGAAGACGTTGCCGGTCTGCTCGCCGGGGTTGTTGTCGGTGGCCGAGAACAGCGCGAAGCTGTCGTCGCCCGTGGCCCTGGCCTCGACGTTGGTGACGTGGTTGCCGGTGCTGCCGTTGGTCATGTTCAGGCCGTCGGCGAACAGGTTGCGGATCCGTGAATTCTTGATCGTGACGTTGTCCGTGTTCGTGCCCCAGTAGAGGCAGATCTGGTGCTCGGCCCAGACGTTGTCGATCGTCATGTTCGCCACGTTCGAGAAGTCGAAGACCTTGCCGGGGCCGTCGATGCGCGAGGTGTAGTTGCCGAAGTAGGCGAAGTTCGCGAACGTCGAGCCGTTGGCCGAGGCCTCGGTGCGGAAGCCCACGTCGGTGTTGTCCTGCCCGGCGGGGGAGGAGAACCTGGTGAACCAGGGGCCCGCGCCGACGATCTTGACGGACTTGCCGTACACCTGGAACTTGCCCGACGTCTGGTAGTCGCCCTGCGGCAGGTAGACGCCGGTCAGGTTGGCGTCCATGCGGGCCTTGTCGAGCGCGTTCTGCACGTCCTGGTGGGTGAAACCGGTCGGTACGGCGTACTTCGCCGGGTCCGGGTTCGCGACCGGGGTCGCCTGCTCGAAGTCCACGAAGTCGATCGCGTACGTCTGGCTGTTGGCCGCGTCCTTCTGCAGCCTGATCGTGCTGCCCTTGGGCACGGTGGCGTCGAGGAGCACGTTCGCCTCGTCGTAGATGTGCCTGGGCGGCCCCGAGCCTGGGGAGTTGCTCGGGCTGGCCTCGGCGCCGTAGAGCCAGGCGTAGCGGGAGGTCAGGTTGACGGCCTTGAGGAACGAGCCGTTGACGTAGACGTTCAGGGTCGAGCTGAGCCCGCCGCCGCCCGCCGCGTCGGGCATGGAGAAGCGGGTGACCAGGGTGTTCGTGTCCGCCCTGGTGGTGAACTCGACGTACGCGCCGGTCTGGTTGAGCGTCACCGCGCGCCGCCCGGACGCCTCGCCGGCGATCGTGCCGATGTCCCTGCTCGGGCCCACGCGCGTGGCCCCGCCGCCGATCACGGCGTCCTCGGCCTCGTACGTGTCGTACGGCATGTTCGCGCCGCGGCCCACGAACAGCGGCAGCTCGCTGGTGTTGTTGGCGCGCTTGACGGGCAGCTCGTTGGCGTCGTCGGCGAGCACCGTCCTGACCGTGTACTTGCCGTTGGCCGCGGTCCAGGTGCCCAGGCTCACGGGGCTCGTGGTCGCGCCCGCCGCGATGGCGCCGCCGGTCGAGCCGGTCAGGGTCTTGACGACGGTGCCGGAGTCGTTCGTGACGGTGAGCGTGATGCCGTGGGAGGCGCCGCTGGAGGCCACCGTGCCCTGGTTCTTGATCGCCACCGAGAACGTCACCGTGTTGCCCGCGGCCGGGTTGCCCGGCGTCCAGGCGACGGGGGAGGCGACCAGGTCGGCCGTGTCGACCGGCTTCACGGTCAAAGTGCCGGTGGCGGTGTTGTTGGCCTCGTTCAGCTCGACGACCTTGCCGTCCTCGTCCACCTTGGCGGACAGCTGGTAGGTCCCGGCGTCCCTGGCGCCGATGTTCGCGGACACGGTGGTCGACGCCCCCGCGGCCAGCGCGCCCACGCTCGCGCTGCCGACCTTGGTCGCACCCGCGTAGAAGTTCACGGAGGTCGCGGCGGCGGCCGCGGTGCCCGCGTTCCTGACCGTGGCCGACAGCGTGACCGCGTCGGTCTCCACCGGCGCGGCCGGGGAGGACGAGAGGCCGCTCACGGTCAGGTCGGGATTGGCCGACGGCGTGCCGAAGATCTGGAACTCGGCCACCTGCCCGCCCGGCGCGCCCGAGTTGGCGGTGATCTGCAGCCGGACGTCGGCGGCCTTGCCGGTCACCGGGATGGTCACCGAGTTCCCCGTGGCCGGGTCGAAGGTGTACGTGGCCGAGGAGACGAGGCTGGTGAAGCCGGCGGCGCTCTGCTCGCGGCCGAGGACCTGGATGCTCTGGGTCCGCCTGGTCCAGGCCGGGTCGGGGTTGAGCTTGAGGGTGATCGAGGTCAGGTCGGCGTTGGCGCCGAGCTGCACGGTCAGCGTGTTGGGGTAGGCCGCGCCCTCCCAGTACGTCTGGAGGTTGTCGTCGTTGGCGTTGGCGGCCACGTACGTGTGGGTGTGCGAGGACTCGGTGATCGCCTTGCCGAGCGCCAGGTTGGCGCCACTCGGCGGCGGGTTGTCCGGCGCGCTGCCCCACACCTCGAACTCGGAGAGCTGGCCCGCGGGCCACCCGGTGTTCGCGGTGATCTGCAGCCGGACGTAGCGGGCGGTGGTGGCGGCGAAGGTGATCGTCGCGGTCGGGTTGAAGGTGTACGTCGCCGAGGCGACGATCGTGCTGAAGGCGGAGCCGTTCGCGCTGCCCTGGACGGTCAGCGTCTGGGTACGGCTGGGCCAGCCGGACGGCAGCTTCAGCACGAGCTTGTTGACGCTCGCGCTGGCGCCGAGGTCGACCTGGACCCATTGCGGGAACGCGTTGTTGGCCGACTCCCAGTAGGTGGCCTGGTTGCCGTCGGTCACGTTGGGGGCGGCGTAGACCTCGGTGAAGCTGCTCGCGGTGGCGGTTCTGCCGGCCGCGAGGTTGGTGTCGGCCGCCGCGTAGGCGGGTGCGGCCAGGAATCCGATGACTAACGTAAGGGCGGCTAAGAGTGCTCTCATGGGGGTGGCCCTTCCGGGTAAGGCGGATGGCCGAACCATAGGATGTCGAGCAGATAGCCGCAATATTTCGACGAGATTTCGCAAACAGTTGACTGACAGGAATCGTCGCACGCAGTCTTCCCTTGCTGGTCAGGAACTTGCCGGGGCTGCGAGAACGCTGTGGAGGCGGTGCAAAGCCCTACGTCGGATCGACGTAAGCCGTTGCAAGCGCTTGCGCTGAAGGCCGTATAGTTTGCGCATGACGCGACGACTCGCAGAGGTGGCCAAGAAAGTCGGAGTCAGCGAGGCGACGGTGAGCCGGGTGCTCAACGGCAAGCCCGGGGTCTCCGACGCGACCCGCGAGGCCGTGCTGACCGCCCTCGACGTGCTCGGCTACGAGCGCCCCACCCAGCTGCGCGGCGACCGGGCCCGGCTGGTCGGCCTCGTGCTCCCCGAGCTGCAGAACCCGATCTTCCCCGCCTTCGCGGAGGTGGTCGGTGGCGCGCTGGCCCAGCAGGGGTTCACCTCCGTGCTGTGCACCCGCACGGTCGGCGGCGTCTCCGAGGCCGACTACGTGGACCTGCTGCTCCAGCAGCAGGTGAGCGGCGTCGTCTTCGCCGGTGGCTTCTACGCCCAGGCCGACGCCGCGCACGGGCACTACGAGCTGCTGCACGAGCGCAAGCTGCCGACCGTGCTGGTGAACGCGGCCGTCCAGCACCTCGACTTCCCGCAGGTCTCCTGCGATGACACGGTGGCCGCCGAGATGGCCCTGGCCCACCTGCGCGCGCTCGGCCACGAGCGGGTCGGCATGGTGCTCGGGCCGAAGGACCACATGCCGTCGCGGCGCAAGCTGGAGACGTTCCAAACGGAGGGCGGGGACCCCGGGCTGGTCGAGCACACGATGTTCTCGCTGGAGGGCGGGCACGCGGCCGCCGCCCGGCTGGTCAAGCGCGGGGTGACCGGCGTGATCTGCGCCAGCGACCTGCTCGCGCTGGGCACGATCAGGGCGGCCCGCCGGGCCGGGCTCACCGTGCCGGGGGACATCTCGGTCATCGGCTTCGACGACTCGGCCCTGATGAACTGCACCGACCCGCCGCTGACCACGGTCCGCCAGCCGATCGACGCCATGGGCAGGGCCGCCGTGGACCTGCTGGTCGCGCAGATCGACAAGGCGGTGGTGCCGGCGGACGAGCTGCTGTTCGAGCCCGAACTCGTGGTCCGCGCCTCCACCGCCCGCGCGGCGGTCTAGGGGCCTGAGCCCGGCCCGTTCCCCCTCCTCCCCAAGGGGCCTCGGCCCGTGCGGTGGGTCGGAGGCATCGCGACATCGGCTTAATCCAGTCGTTATCTTGCAATATGCAGTCGAAATATTGCGAACATCCGTCCCCGATCCTATGGTGTGGGCACCTCGCATCAGAAGGGTCAGACCATGCGGAGATCCACTGGGCTCTTGCTCGTGTCCGTGCTCGGCATCTCAGCCACAGCCTGCGGCTCCAGCAACCCCGCCACCCCGTCAGCCGGCGCCGGCGGCGGCGCCAAGGCCGTGACGATCACGGTGGCCTGCCAGCCCGCCAAGTCCGCGCCGAAGGAGCGCCAGGCCTGGGACGACGACGTGGCCACGTTCATGAAGGCGCACCCGGGCGTGACGGTCAAGAGCACGGACCAGCAGCCCTGCTTCGACCCCAAGACGTTCGGCCCCAAGCTGGCCGGCGGCCAGATGGAGACCGTCTTCGTGGTCCCGGTGACGAACTACAACGACGTCATCGGCCAGGGCCAGGCGCTCGACATCACGCAGTACACCAGCACCATCAAGAACTGGAACGACCTGCGCCCCGACGTGCGCGAGATGGTGACCAAGGACGGCAAGGTGTACGGCGTGCCGAACGTCCACTACGGCGTCGGCCTGGTCTACAACCGCGCCCTGTTCACCAAGGCCGGTCTCGACCCCGACACCCCGCCCAAGACGTGGGCCGAGGTCCGCGAGGCGGCCAAGAAGATCGGCGCGCTCGGCGCCGGCTACGTCGGCTACGGCGAGTACTCCGGCGGCAACACCGGCGGCTGGCACTTCACCCAGGCCATCTACGGTCGCGGCGGCAGCATCCTGACCCCCGACAACAAGAAGGCCGCGTTCAACTCGCCCGAGGGCAAGGCCGTGCTGCAGAACCTGCACGACATGCGCTGGGTCGACAACAGCATGGGCAACAAGCTCCTGGTCGGCTGGGAGTCGCTCATGATGGCCATGGGCAGCGGCAAGGTCGGCATGATGCTGGGCGCGCCCGACGTGGTCACCGACGTGGTCACCAAGTTCAAGGGCAACGTCGCCGACTACGGCATCACCGGTTTCCCCGAGGCCAAGGCGTCGCTGAGCGGCGGCGAAGCGTTCATGATCAACCCGAAGGCCACCCCCGAGGAGGCCAAGGCGGGCCTGGAGTGGGTCGACTTCCGCTACAACACCGTCGGCAAGGGCCGCTTCGACTTCGCCCGCGGCAAGGCCATCGGCAACCCGGTCGGCGTGCCCGACAACGCCGTCTACGGCGACTCGGCGACGGGCAAGGCCATCCAGGCCGACCGCGAGAAGAACGCCTCGCTGCCGGTCTCGAACTACGCGCCGTACGTGCAGGCCGCCGCGACGATCCCGCCGAAGGCCGAGCCGATGCACGCGCAGGAGCTGTACGCCATCCTCGACGTGGTCATGTCGGGCGTGCTGAGCCGTAAGGACGCCGGCGTCGACCAGCTCCTGACGGACGCCGAGACCAAGGCGAACTCCATGCTGGCGGCCAAGGGCTGACCTGGATGGGAATCTTGCGGCGCAACCTGACGGCCTACGGGTTCCTCTGCGCGGCCCTGATCTGTTTCACGGTGTTCGCCTGGTATCCGATGGTCAGGGAGTTCATTCTGAGCTTCCAGAAGACCGACCTGATCAACCCGCCCACCTGGGTGGGGCTGGACAACTTCAAGGCGGCGGTCCAGGACCCGGCCTTCGGCGAGGCCTGGCTGAACACCGTGGAGTTCACGCTGCTCGCGCTGCTGTGCGGCTATGCCGTGCCGTTCGTCGTCGCGCTCGTCCTCAACGAGCTGCGCCACGCCCGGGCCTACCTGCGGTTCGTGGTCTACCTGCCGGTCATGCTGCCGCCGATCGTGGCGGTGCTGCTGTTCAGGTGGTTCTACGATCCGGGGCCCGGGCTGTTCAACCAGGTCCTGGACTTCTTCCACCTGCCGCCGCTGGCCTGGCTGGACTCGTCGTCGACCGCCCTGATCTCCCTGGTCCTCGTCTCGACCTGGATGAACATGGGCAGCGCGACGCTGATCTACCTGGCGGCGCTGCAGAACATCCCGCCCGAGCTGTACGAGGCCGCCGAGCTCGACGGGGCCGGGATCCTCAAGCGGATCAGGCACGTCACGATCCCGCAGACCCGGCTGATCCTGCTGCTCATGCTGATGCTGCAGATCGTGGCGACCATGCAGGTGTTCATCGAGCCGTACATGCTGACCGGCGGCGGCCCGGAGAACGCGACCGTGAGCGTCGCGTACCTGATGTACCAGTTCGCGTTCTCGCAGATGAACTACGGCCAGGCGGGCGCGCTCGGCATGCTGCTCATGCTCGCGCTCCTCGTCTTCGCGGCCTTCCAGCTCAGGACGACCCGTGAGGACAGGGCATGACGGCGACCGAACACAGGCGGGCCCCGGTGTCCGAGCCGCCCGGCGGCGGCGCCGGGCCGAAGCGCCGGCGAAGGCCGCCGAAACCGATCCAGGTGCAGTTCCGCACGATCGTCTCGCCGCACCAGCTCAACAGCAGGTGGGGCCGGCGGATCTACTGGCTGGTGCTGATCGCCGTCATCGTGGTCTTCACGCTGGCCTTCGTCTTCCCGCTCTACTGGATGATCACCGGCGCCATGAAGACGCCGGAGGAGATCGCCCAGATGCCACCGTCGCTCGTCCCGGCCGACCCGTCGCTGGAGGCGTTCTTCGAGGCCTGGGACCTGTTCGACATCGGCACGCTGCTGGCGAACACCGCGTACTACTCGCTGGGCGCGTGGCTGTTCTCCATGGCGGTGGACGTCACGGCGGCGTACGCGCTGTCGAAGCTGCGCCCGATGTTCGGCAACGTGATCCTCGGCGCGATGCTGGCCACGCTGATGATCCCGCCCATGGTCATCCTCATCCCGCTCTACGTCACGATCGTGGACCTGGGGCTGCTCAACAACGCCTGGGGCCTGTGGTTCCCGGCGGCGGCGAACGGCTTCAACATCTTCCTGCTCAAACGGTTCTTCGACTCGATCCCGCGGGAGCTGATCGAGGCGGCGCAGATCGACGGCGCGGGCCCGCTGCGGGTGCTGTGGTCGGTCGTGCTGCCGGTCTCCAGGCCGATCCTGGGGGTGGTCTCCATCTTCACGATCGTCACCGCGTTCAAGGACTTCGTCCTGCCGCTGCTGGTCATGACCGACAGCGAGAAGATGACGATCAGCGTGGGCCTGTCGCAGACGGCGGGCGCGGTGACCCAGAACCAGATCATGGGCGGCCTGGTCATCGCCAGTATCCCCATGATCATCGTCTTCTTCGTCTTCCAACGACACATCATGGCGGGGCTCACCGCCGGAAGCATCAAGGGATAAGCGCATGTCGCAAACGTGGTGGCGGGGGGCCGCGATCTACCAGGTCTACCTGCGTAGTTTCGCCGACGGGAACGGTGACGGGATCGGCGATCTGGCCGGCCTGCGCTCCCGCCTGCCGTACCTGAAGGATCTCGGGATCGACGCCATCTGGCTGAACCCGTGGTACCCGTCGCCGATGGCCGACGGGGGCTACGACGTGGCCGACTACCGCGACATCGAGCCGGTCTTCGGCACGCTGTCCGAGGCCGAGCGGTTCATCGAGGAGGCGCACGAGCTCGACATCAAGGTCATCATCGACGTGGTGCCGAACCACAGCTCCACGGAGAGCGCCTGGTTCAAGGAGGCTCTGGAGAACCCCGCGGCGCGGGACCGCTTCTGGTTCGCCGACGAGCCGCTGAACGACTGGCAGTCCATCTTCGGCGGCTCGGCCTGGACCCAGGTCCCCGACGGCCAGTGGTACCTCCACCTGTTCGCCCCGGAGCAGCCGGACTTCAACTGGACCAATCCGGAGGTCCACCAGGAGTTCGAGGACGTGCTGCGGTTCTGGTTCGACCGCGGCGTGGACGGCGTGCGCATCGACTCCGCCGCCCTGCTGATCAAGTCGGACACGAAGTACGAAGACCTCGACGAGGTCCACGACGTCTACCGTCGGTGGCGCGAGGTGGCCGACGAGTACGGCGAGCGCATCCTGATCGGGGAGGTCTGGCTCCCCGACCAGGAGCGTTTCGCACGCTACCTGCGGCCCGACGAGCTCCACACGGCCTTCAACTTCGACTTCCTGTCCTGCTCGTGGGACCCGGCCGAGCTGCGCAGGGTCATCGACCTGACCCTCGCCACCCACACCCCCATCGGCGCGCCGCCGACGTGGGTCCTGTCGAACCACGACGTGACGCGCCCGGTCACCCGGTACGGCCGCGCCGACACCACGTTCGCGCACGGGGGCCGCCTCCACGGCACCCCCTCCGACCTGGAGCTGGGCTACCGGCGGGCCAGGGCGGCGGCCCTGCTGGCCATGGCGCTCCCCGGCTCCGTGTACGTCTACCAGGGCGAGGAGCTGGGCCTTCCCGAGGTCGAGGATCTCGCGGACGAGCTCCGCCAGGACCCGATGTACGCCAGGTCGGGCGGCACGAACCCGGGCCGGGACGGCTGCCGCATCCCTCTGCCGTGGTCGGGCGAGGAGCCCCCGTTCGGCTTCGGCGCGGGCACGCCGTGGCTGCCGCAGCCGGAGGGCTGGCGCAAGCTGACCGCCGAGGCCCAGCGCACGGACCTGGGCTCGATGCACAACCTCTACCGGACGGCCCTGGGCCTGCGCCGCGACCTGCTGGGCGACGGCACGTTGACCTGGCTCCCGACGGGCGGCGAGGTCCTGGCCTTCACCAGGGACTCGGGCCTGACGAGCGTCACCAACCTGGGCCCCGACCCGGTGCCGCTACCCGCGGGCCGGCTCCTCCTGGCCAGCGGCCCCCTGGAGGACGGCGCCCTGCCCGCCGACACCACGGCCTGGCTGACGGGGGACTGACCGAAGCGCGACCAGCCCGGCGGCGGCCAGCGCGAGGCACAGCCACGCGAACCAGTCGCCGAACCGGGCGTACACGGTGGGGCCGGGGCCCGAGGGCACGTCGGCGAAGGCCGTGACGAACGGCTGCCGCGTGCCCTCGGTGTCCCGCTCGGCCAGCACCCGGCCCCACGGGTCCGAGATCATCGGCGTGCCCCACTGCGCCGCCCAGGCCACCGAGAGTCCGGTCTCCACGCCGCGCAGCAGTCCCATCCGGCTGTGCTGCCAGCCGTTGCCGAACTCGTCGGCGGCCGGCACCGCCATCAGCCGCGCCCCGGCGCGGGCGTAGTCGCGGATCGGCGCGGGGAAGTTGAGGTCCATGCAGTTGGCCAGGCCGACGTGGTCACGCGCGAAGACGAGCTGGTCCCCGCGCCGGAACGGCTCCCCGGGCGCGAAGTGCCACTTCGTGTAGTAGACCGGCGCGAGTCCGCCTGCCGGGAGGTCCACCGAGTAGTTGTACTTGATCTCCGGGGTCGTGTGGACGACCCCGATCACCACGTCGATGTTCCGATCGCGGGCGATCTCGCGCAGCGGCGCGAGCGCCGGGCCCAGGCTCGCCTCGTCCGTGCCCAGCGTGCCCTCGGGGAGCACCACCGTGCTGGTCCCCGAGGGCAGCCCGGCGATCTCCTTGACGTACTCGCCGACCAGGGCCTTGGCCGCCGGGCTCGCCGCGTCGGGCGCCCACTGGTAGCGGGTGGCCGACAGCACCGCCACCTGCCGCCACCCGGTCGAGTCGGCGCCGGCCAGCCGCACGGCCCCGAAGACGAGCACGAGCAGGCACGCCGCCGCCCCCACCACGCCGGTACGCAGCCGCGCCGCTGCGGCAGTCCCCGGCCACAGCATCGCCGCCAACGTGGTCGGCGCCAGCAGCACCACGTACTCCACGCCCCAGGCGCCGGTCACCGAGGCGATCTGGGTCACCACGGGCACGTCGGCCACGGACGTGGCGAGCGGCCAGATGATGCCCGTCGGGTTGGCCAGCACGGTCAGGTACATGAACGCCACCCACACCGCGGGCGGCGCGGAGGCGGCGAGCATGGTCAGCCCGCGCCGGGCGAGCGCCCTGAAGAGCCAGACCACCAGCCCGAACAGCAGCGAGCAGCCGACGATGATGCCGATCCCGATGGGCCGCGGCACCGACGGGGTGCGCAGGAAGAAGTCGAGCTGGTTCGTCATTCCCGCCAGGAAGGCCAGGAACGCGAGGGAGAACGTCGCCCTGCCGCTCGCCCGTGCCGCCAGGAGCAGCATCGGCAGCGGCGCCAGCCAGGTCAGCGCGGGGATCGGCGCGAAACCCGTACCGAAATAGAAAAGCACCGCGGATAAAAGCGGAGCGGCCACTCTGAGCATCATGTTTACACCGTAAACAGCGAGGTATACGGTGTCAACAAAAGACGATCAGGTGACGCACATGCACGTGACGAACACGTCCACCAGCGTCCGCACGGCCTGCCGCCGGTCGTCCCGCCGCCAGACGACGGCCAGCCTGCTCGGCGGCAGCCCCGCCACGGGCCTGCTGACCACGTCGTCACGCCGGTAGAGCTCGGCGTTCCCGGCCGAGACCAGCACCACGGCCCGCCCCGACGCGACCAGCTCCAACGCCTCCTCGGCCGTCTCCGCCTCCGCCCCCACCACGGCGGGCGCCGCCCGTTGGTCGCCGGCCAGCCAGAAGTCCCGCATGGGCCCGGCGGAGACCGGCATCGCCACGAACGCCTCCCCGGCCAGGTCGGCGAGCGTGACCTCGGGGCGGGCGGCCAGCGGATGGGCGGCGGGCAGCGCCACCCAGCGCTCCTCCGTGCTGACCACCGTCCAGTCGTAGTCGTGGCCGGGCATGGGCAGCCACGCGACGGCCACGTCGACCTGGCCGTCGCCCAGCCCCACGGTGGGGTCGCTCCACGGCACCTGCCGGAAGCGCAGGTCCCAGCCGGGCAGCGCGGACAAGATGGACGGCACGAGCCCGCGCCCGATCCGCGTCTGGAACCCGACGACCAGCGTCCGCTCCTCGCGCGCCGCCGCCACCGCCCGCTGCGCGCCCTCCCACTGCTCGATGATCCGCCGGGCCTCGGGCAGCAGCGCCGCCCCCGCCGCCGTCAACGCCACGGTACGGCGGTCGCGCTCGAACAGCTTGGCCCGCATCGACAGCTCCAGCTGCCTGATCTGCCTGCTCAGCGAGGGCTGCGAGATGAAGAGCCGCTCGGCGGCCGCCCGGGTGAAGCTCAGCTCTTCGGCGACCGCCACGAAATACCTGAGATCCCGAATATGGGCATCCATAGCAAAAAGCTATAACAGCCGGTCTTGGACGGGTGAGGGAGCCGAGACCCACGATGGAGCGCATGAGAGATTTGTCGGGAAAGACAGCATTGGTAACCGGAGCTTCACGCGGGATCGGGCGGGCCATCGCCGAGCGCCTGGCCGCCGACGGGGCCCGGGTGATCGTCCACTACGCCAGCAACGACGACCTGGCCAAGGAGACGGTGGCCGCGATCGAGGGCGCGGGCGGGCAGGCGTACGCGGTCAAGGCGGCGTTCGAGGACGGCGTGGACGCGTTGTTCGAGGGCCTCCGGGGAGAGCGGCTGGACATCCTGGTCAACAACGCCGCCATCCTCGCCGGGGTGCTGGGCACGGTGAACGAGGAGCAGTTCGACCGGGTCTTCGCGGTGAACGTGCGGGCGCCGTACTTCATCATCGAACGGGCCCTCCCGCTCCTGAACGACGGCGGCCGGATCATCAACATCTCCTCGGCCGTCGTCCGCATCGCCCTCCCGGACCTCGTCTACTCGATGACCAAGGGAGCCCTGGACACGCTGGGCTTCAGCCTGGCGCCCCTCCTCGGCGACCGGAACATCACCGTGAACACCGTCTCCCCGGGCGTCACGGAGACGGACATGAACGCCTGGCTCCGCGCGGACGACGGCGCCGCCGAGCGCGCGGTCACCGAGGTGACCGCGCTTGGGCGCCACGGCCAGATAGGGAGAGCGGGGTGTGGGGGAAGAGTGTGTTTTTTGGGGGGTTGATA